>CAZQBJ010000022.1:10759-17538 GCA_964591465.1 uncultured Brevundimonas sp. | reverse complement strand
GGCCCCGGCTGGCCGCCATTGGAATAAGGCGGATAAAGCGTCCAGCCGCCACCATGGCCGGTTGAACCGGGTGCGCCCGGCACAAACAGTGAAATCAGGAACAGGATGAAGGAGACGAAAAGCAGCCAGAACGAGATGTTGTTCATCCGCGGGAAGGCCATGTCCGGCGCGCCGATCATGATCGGCACGAACCAGTTGCCGAAGCCGCCGATCATCGCCGGCATGACCACGAAGAAGATCATGATCAGGGCGTGGGCGGTGACCACCGCGTTGTAGCCGTGCTTGGACTGCTCGAAGAGGCCCAGAAGATGGACCGACGAGCCCTCGCGGAAGATCTGGATGCCCGGCTCGGCCAGCTCCCAGCGGATCAGGCCCGACAGGGCGCCCCCGAACAGCCCCGCCATGATGGCGAAGATGATGTAGAGGGTGCCGATGTCCTTGTGGTTGGTCGACAGGAACCAGCGGGTGAAAAAGCCCGGCTTGTGGTCGTGGTCGTGATTGTCAGCGGTGAGGGCGGCGGTGGCCATGGCGCTCTTCTAGCCTCGCGTACGATTTATTGTGCCGCCGGCGCGGCGTCGGCCGCGTCGGTTTCGGCGGAAACGGCTACGGCGGCCGGGGCGGTGTCGGTGTCCTCGGTGGTCGGGACCTCGGCCGCGGCCGGCGCCGCGGCGGCGGCCTGGGCCGCGGCGGCCGCGGCCTGGTCGGCGACGTAGGTCATCGAACCGCCGCGCGAGGCCACCCAGGCGGCGAACTCGGCCTCGGGCACCACATTGATCTGGATCGGCATGAAGGCGTGGTCCACGCCGCACAGCTCCGAGCACTGGCCGTAGAAGGTGCCCACGCGGTCGGCGCGGAACCAGGTCTCGTTGACCCGGCCCGGCACGGCGTCGGTCTTCAGGCCGAAGGCCGGCAGGGCGAACGAGTGGATCACGTCCGAGGCGGTGATCAGCAGGCGGACGGTCTTGCCGACCGGCACCACCATCGGCTCGTTGGCCGCCAGGCGGTACAGCTGCGGGGTGGTCTCCTCTTCCGCCATCATGGTCGAGATGAACTCGCCCACGTTCTGGTCCGGATACTCGTAGCCCCAGTTCCACTGATAGCCGGTGACCTTAACCGTCAGGTCCGGCTCGGGCATGTCGTGGTAGGCGAACAGCAGGCGGAACGAGAACAGGGCGATGAACACCAGGATCAGCACCGGGACGATGGTCCAGATGACCTCGACCAGGGTGTTGTGGCTCCAGCGCGCCGGGGTCGGGCTCGACTTCTTGTTGTAGCGGACCACGACCCAGATCAGCAGGCCGAGCACCAGCAGACAGATGGCGGTGATGATCGGCATCAGGATCGCGTTGTGGAACAGATGGGCCTCCACCATCAGCGGCGCGGCGGCCGGCTGAAGGCCCACACCGCCCGGGGTCGGCTGTCCGACCAGTTCCTGAGCCCAGGCCGGAGCGCCCGTCAGCGCCGCGGCGAGCATGGCGGCCGCGGATGCGATGGTCGCCCCGGCCCGCTTGCGCATCCCCATTCCCGAATTCCTCATGGTCATTCCGTGCTTGCGATCCGGTCGCAAAAGGCCTTGCGGCCTGCGGAGGACCGCGGCCACGTCAAGGCCGGTCCTTATCGGCTCGCCTCGCGCTTGCCAAGCACCGCGAACGTCGCAGTTCACGCTTGTCGCTGCGCTGAAACAACCATGCGCCGCAAGCTACCTTGCAATAACAGCTACCATGCGATAGAAGGGGGCGAGTTCAAGGAGCCGCCGCGTGCCCGAAGCCATCGAGATACAGTTGAAGAAAGGCGTGCTGGGTCTGTGCGTTCTGGCGCTTCTGGCGCGGGCCGACAGCTACGCCTACGAGATCGCCAGCCGGCTGACCCGCGACATCGACATGGGCGAGGGCACGATCTACCCGCTCATGCGCCGCATGCAGTCCGAGGGGCTGGTCGAGACCTACATGGTCGAATCGCCCAGCGGCCCCTCGCGCAAGTACTACCGCCTAACCGAGGCGGGCCGCGCCAGCTTCGAGACCCAGAAGGCCGACTGGACCGCCTTCGTGCGCGCGGTCGACGCCATCGTGAACTCCGACCCTGCTCCGGGAGACGCCGCATGACCCGCGCGGAATTCATCAGTCGCCTGCGCCGAGGCCTGAACGGCCTGCCGGCCTCCACGATCAACGAGATCGTGGCCGACCACGAGGCCCATTTCGACGAGGCCGTCGCCGCCGGCCGGGCCGAGGCCGAGGTGGCCGCCGCCCTGGGCGATCCGGCGCGCCTGGCCAGGGAAGTGCGGGTCGAGGCCGGCCTCAAGCGCTGGGACGAGGAGAAGAACCCCTCGGCCGCCGCGGCCGCGATCTTCGCCGTTCTGGGGCTGGGAGCGATCGACATCCTGATCCTGCTGCCGCTGCTGATGGGCGTGCTGGGGGCCCTGTTCGGGGTGTTCGTCGCGGTCATCGCTATGTTCTTCGCCGGCGGCGTGGTGTTCGCCGCCGGGCCGTTCGCCGAGCCCCCGGGCGGCCCGATGACGGCCATTCTCGCGGGCATCGGCCTGATGGCCCTGGCCACCTCGGCCGGCGCCCTGCTGACCATCGTCACCGTCTGGCTGGTCAACGGCCTGGTCTGGTACGCGCGCCTGCACTACCGCCTGCTCAAGCCGGCCATCGAACCGCAATCGGGGGACCTGTCATGATCCGCGTCCTGTTCGTCATCTTCGGCGCCGGCCTGGTGCTGGCCGCCGTCTGTTTCGGCGGGGCCGCCGCCCTGGGCGGGCGCGACATCGCCGAGAACGGCTGGACCCTGCCGGCCGACTGGATCTTCGATTCGCGCACCGGCGAACTGCGCGTCGACCGCGCCGCGGGGGCCGCCATGACCCGGGACCTCGCCTGGGCCGGCGCCGAGTCGCTGGAGATCCACGTGCCGGCCGACATCGTCTTCACCCAGTCCGACACCCCCAGCCTGGTGGTCACCGGGCCGGAGTCCGAGGTCGCCAACCTGATCGTCGAGGGCGGCCGCATCACCCGCCCTGAGGATTCGCTCCGCTTCGGCGATCGCGCGGGCCTGACGATCGCCGTCTCCGGCCCGGCCGTGCGCCGCTTCGAGCTGCACGGCTCGCAGGATCTGCGCATCGAGAACTACGACCAGGACGTGCTGGCCGTGGCCATCCACGGCAGCGGCGAGGTCGAGGCCCGCGGCCGGACCCGCGAGCTGGAGCTCGAGATTCACGGCTCGGGCGAGGCCGACCTGCGCGGGCTCGAGACCGAGGACGCCCGGGTCCGCATCGCCGGCAGCGGCGAGGCCGAGGTGGCCCCGCGCGGCCACGCCGACATCACCCTGCACGGCAGCGGCGACGTCACCCTGGTCACCCGCCCGGCCCGCCTGACCCAGCGGATCCACGGCTCGGGGGACATTCGCCAGGCCGGCTGATGACGCGCGGGGGCATTGCGCCTACCTAGAGGGCCATGACCGTTTCCGTTTCCCCGCCGCCCATCCTGCAGACCGCCGGCGTCGATCCCGAGCGCGCCCGCTCCATCCTGGCCGAGGCCCTGGCCGGCGCCGACGACGGCGAGCTGTTCCTGGAGCGGTCCGAGAGCGAGGCCCTGGTGTTCGACGATGGGCGGTTGAAGTCCGCCTCGTGGGACGCCGCCGAGGGTTTCGGCCTCCGCGTGGTGGCCGGCGAGACGGCGGGCTTCGCCCACGCCAACGAGATCAGCGAGGCGGCCCTGAAGCGCGCGGCCGACAGCGCCGCCCTGGCCCGCCGGGGCTATGCCGGAGCCGCCGCCGCGGCCCCCGCCGCGACCAACCAGAAACTGTACGGCGAGGTCGATCCGCTGGCCTCGCCGGCCTTCGGCGACAAGATCGCCCTGCTGCAGGAGATCGACGCCTTCGCCCGCGCCGCCGATCCGCGCGTGGTGCAGGTGTCCGCCTCGCTGGTCGGCGAGCGGCGGGCGGTCGAGATCCTGCGCGGCGACGGGCGGCTGCTGCGCGACGTGCGCCCGCTGGTGCGCCTGACCGTGTCGGTCACGGTCGAGAAGGACGGCCGCCGCGAGAGCGCCAGTTCCGGCGCCGGTGGCCGCGCCGGGTTCGAGACCTGGATCGCCCCGGACCGCTGGCGGGGCCAGGTCGACGAGGCCCTGCGCCAGGCCCTGGTCAATCTGGACGCGGTGGACTGCCCCGCCGGGGAGATGGACGTGGTGCTGGGGCCCGGCTGGCCCGGCGTGCTGCTGCACGAGGCCATCGGCCACGGCTTCGAGGGCGACTTCCACCGCAAGGGCAGTTCGGTGTTCACCGGCAAGCTGGGCCAGCGGGTGGCGGCCCCGGGCGTGACCGTGGTCGACGACGGTTCGATCGCCGGCCGGCGCGGCTCGCTCAGCATCGACGACGAGGGCACGCCCACCCGTCGCAACGTGCTGATCGAGGACGGCGTCATGGTCGGGCTGATGCACGACCGGATGAGCGCCCGGCTGATGGGACAGGAGGCCACCGGCAACGGCCGCCGGCAGTCCTACGCCCACCTGCCGATGCCGCGGATGACCAACACCTTCATGGAGGGCGGCGACGCCAGCCGCGAGGAGATGATCGCCTCGACCCGCCGAGGCATCTACGCGGCCAATTTCGGCGGCGGCCAGGTCGACATCACCAACGGGAAATTCGTCTTCCAGTGCACCGAGGCCTACCTGATCGAGGACGGCCGGATCACCGCCCCGGTGCGCGGGGCCACCCTGATCGGCGACGGGGCCACGGCCCTGACCCGGATTGAGATGATCGGCGACGATTTCGCCTTCGACCCGGGCGTCGGGGTCTGCGGCAAGGCGGGGCAGGGGGTGCCGGTCGGCATCGGCCAGCCGAGCCTCAAGATCGGCGGCCTGACCGTCGGCGGCACCGCGGTCTGATCGCCGATAACGTTACAGCTCTGACAGGTTCTGTCCGAAATTTAATCCACATTTCAAGCTTGTAACTCGATGCGGCGGCCGGCCTGGGCCACTCCTTGGATAGTTCCAGGGAGGGAAATTCATGCGGTCAGTCCTGCTCGTCACGTCCTCGGCCTGCGTGCTCGCCCTCGCCGGCGGGACCGCGGCCCTGGCCGACTCGCCGCCCGCCGCCGCGCCGGCGCCGGCCGCCGCCGTGACCGACAACGGCCGCGGGGTCCTGACCTTCACCCCCGAGTTCTTCGCCGACCAGCGGCCGAACACGGCGCTGGACATGGTCAACCGGATCCCGGGCTTCTCCGTCCAGGACGGCGACGGCAGCCGCGGCTTCGAGGGCTCGGTCGGCAATGTGCTGATCAACGGCGACCGGCCCGCGTCCAAGAACGACACCGGCAGCAATGTGCTGGGCCGCACCCTGGCCTCGCAGGTGGTGCGCATCGAGCTGATCCGCGGCGGCGCGCCGGGCATCGACATGCAGGGCTATTCGATGGTGGTGAACGTCATCACCTCGACCGAGAGCAGCCGGCAGTCGGTGCTGACCCTGAACGCCAATCTGTTCGACGGCGGCCAGGACCTGTTCGGCGGCAGCTATCAGTTCACCGCGCGGGATGGCGACCGGACCTGGGGCGTGACCCTGTCGGACGGCATCTCGATGAGCGACTCCAATGGCGTCGGTCCGGTGGTCCGCGTGGACGGCGCTGGCGCGGTGCTGCGCGAGGAGACCTACTTCAGCGACAACTACGGCGGCGGGACCGCCGCGCGGGTCAACTACGCCAGCCCCGCGTTCGGCGGCCGCATCGACCTGACCGCCCGCTACGGGGTCAACGACTTCCACGCCATCGACCTGCTGACCGCGCCGGGCGTGCGGCGCGAGAGCCTGTTCGACGAGGACGGCTCGGCCGGCGAGATCGGCGCGGTCTACACCCGGCCGCTGGGAACCGGGCTCGAGCTCGAGACCCGCTTCATGCACACCTTCGAGGACTTCGAGAGCGTCGCGGTGTCGCGCGAAACGGACGGCGGCGTCGACAGCCCCGAACAGCGCTTCGTGGCCGAGGGCCGCGCCGGCGAAACCATCGCCCGCGCCCTGGTCCGCTGGGAGCGCTCCGACACCCTCAGCTTCGAGACCGGCGGCGAAATCGCCTACAATATGCTGGAGGTCGACCAGGCGTTCAGCGTCGGCGGCGCGCCGGTGCCCCTGCCGTCGGCCTCGGTGACCGTCGAGGAGACCCGCGGCGAGGCCTTCGGCAAGGCCACCTGGCGGCTGCGGCCCAGCTTCGTGCTGGAGACCGGACTTCGGCTCGAGACCTCGACCATCAGCCAGTCCGGCGACGCCGCCCAGGAGAAGAGCTTCTTCTTCGCCAAGCCGCGCCTGCTGGCCACCTGGACTCCGATGACCAACACCCAGATCCGGTTCCGCTTCGAGCGCGAGCTGGGCCAGCTGGACTTCGGCGACTTCGCCGCCTCGGCCGACCTGGACGAGAGCACGGTGATGGGCGGCAACGTCGATCTCGAGCCCGAGCAGCGCTGGATTTCCGAACTGACCCTCGAGCGCCGCTTCTGGGAAGACGGGATTGTCAGCATCGGCCTGCGCCACGACGAGATCGTCGACGCCATCGACGTCATCCCGCTGGACGGCGGCCTTTCGGCCATCGGCAACATCGGTGACGGCACGCTGGACCAGCTGTCGGTCAACATCCTGGTGCCGATGGACCGGTTCGGCTTCTCCGGCGGCCAGGTCGGCTTCCGCAACACCTGGAACCACACCGAGGTGACCGATCCGACCACCGGCCGGCAACGTCGCCTGTCGGGGGTCCGGCCCAGCCAGCCGACCTTCACCATCTCCCAGGACATCGCCTCGTGGAACCT
>CAZQBJ010000022.1:0-10659 GCA_964591465.1 uncultured Brevundimonas sp. | reverse complement strand
CGAGACGCCGCCCTCTTTTTCAGCCGACAGGCCGACAGGTCAGTGGATGCCCGCCATGCCCTTCTTCAGGATCGGCGAGATCAGCAGCAGGAACACCCCGACCCCGACGCCGACCCAGCCGATGGTCCCGAAGATCGAGCCATAGGTCTGCAGCGCCAGCGACGGATCGGTCACCACGCCGGCCACCGTGTCGGTGGCCGTCGCCTTGGCGATGATCCCGGCGGCGATGTGGGCCACCGAGCTGGACAGGAACCAGACGCCCATCATCAGCCCGACGACGCGATCGACCGACAGCTTGGTGATCATCGACAGGCCCACCGGCGACAGGCACAGCTCGCCCAGGGTGTGCAGCAGGTAGGTCAGGAACAGGAACATCAGCGGCACGCGGAAGTCGACGTTGGCCTGCGTCGCCGCCGACCACGCCAGCACCAGGAAGCCCGCCCCGACCAGCATCAGGCCGAAGGAGAATTTCACCGGCGTCGAGGGCTCCAGGTTCCGCTTGGCCAGGAACACCCACAGGGCGGCCACGATCGGCCCGCCGATCACGATGATCGCCGGGTTGAACAGCTGAGTCTGGGCGGCGTTGAACCAGCTCGGCATCTGCGTCGACTGGTCGGCGAACAGGGTCAGCGACGAGCCGGCCTGTTCGAACAGGGCCCAGAACAGCACCGAGAAGAAGATCAGCGTTTCGGCCACCAGCATCCGGGACCGCTCGGCGCCCTTCAGCTTGAACAGGGTGTAGCCGACGACCAGCACGAAGATGATCCCGGCCGCCCACGGCAGCACCGCCTGGATCAGCTCATGCCGCTGGATCAGCAGCCAGGTGGGGAACACCGCGACCAGGCCGGCGACCCAGAAGAACGGCACGATCGGCACGCCCAGCAGGCGACGTCCCTCGGTCGGGACGGGCGGGCCGCCGCGACCTTCCAGCCAGCTCTGGCCGAGGATGAAGGTCAGCAGGCCGAACAGCATGCCGATGCCCGCCAGGCCGAAGCCATAGGCCCAGCCGTAGGCGATCCCCAGCCAGGCGCACAGCCAGGTGGCCAGAACCGCGCCCAGGTTGATGCCGACATAGAAGATGGTGAAGCCGGCGTCCCGACGCGGGTCGTTCTCCTCGTACAGGTGCCCGACCACGGTCGAGATGTTGGCCTTCAGGAAGCCGACGCCGACGATGATCAGCGACAGGGCCAGGAACAGGATCGGCTCGGCCTTCAGGTCCCGTTCGGTGCGCAGCTGGTACTCGCCCGGCGCCACGGTGGCCGGGAAGCCGGTCGCGGCGGGCGCGGCGGCCGTCTCGGCGACCGCGCCGCCCTCGGCCATGACCGCGTCGGCGGCCGGGTCGGCGGCGCCGATCGGCTCGGTGCCGGTGATCGCCTCGGCGGCGCCCACGCCCAGGGCGTCGGCCGCGTTGGCGGCGGCCGGCTCGGCCCCCACGGTGGAGATGCCGGTGGGCGAGATGCTGATCTGCACCCGCTCGTCGCCGTTGACGGCGAAGATGCGCCGGTCGGTGTCGCGGCCGTCGACCTCGAGCACGTATTCCGTGCCGCCGACAGTCAGATATTCACGCCCGCCGCTGCCCTCGAAGGCCATGGTGAAGTGGCCGGCGACCAGCAGCACGGCGCCGATGATCACCGCCTTGCGCGAGCCCAGATACTTGTCGGCGATCATGCCGCCGATGACCGGCATCAGATAGACCAGCGCCGCATAGGCCGCGTAGATGCCCTGGGCCTCGCGCGGCCCGAACAGGAAGTGCTGGGTCAGGTACAGCACCAGCAGGGCGCGCATCCCGTAGTACGAGAACCGCTCCCACATCTCCGTGAGGAACAGGATCACCAGCCCGCGCGGGTGTCCCAGAAACGTCTTGCGGGGCGCCGAAGACAGCGCCGCTCCCCCATCCGTGCTCAACGGCGTTCACTCCCAGTTGCAGCGCCCTTGCAGCGCGTTCGGCGTCTTTTCGACCACAGTCCCCCGGGGGCTACAAGAGCCAGCCGGGGGTCCCGGTTCAGCGAACGCCGGCCATCATTCGCTTGAGCAGCGGCGAGGCCGCCAGCAGCACCGCGCCGACGCCGACCGCGATCCAGCCGAACTGGGCGTAGACCTGGCCGTAGGTGGCCAGGGCCGCGGCCGGGTCGACGACCACCCCGCCGACCGTCTCGGTCGCCGTCTGCTTGGCCACCAGCCCGGCCAGGGCGTGGGCCAGCGAGCTGGACAGGAACCACACCCCCATCATCAGCCCGACCACCCGCGGCACCGACAGCTTGGTGATCATCGACAGGCCGATCGGGCTGATCATCAGCTCGGCGACGGTGTGCAGGACATAGGTCAGGGCCAGCCAGAAGAAGGCGATCTTGAACGCCTCGTTGGCCTGGTTGGCGGTCGCCCAGGCCAGGATGACGAAGCTGAAGCCCATGATCACCAGGGCCATGGAGAATTTGTACGGCGTCGGCGGCTCCAGGCCGCGCGCGCCGAGGATCTGCCACAGGGCGGCGAACAACGGGCCCAGCAGCACGATCATCAGCGGGTTCACCAGGTTCGACTGGGCCGCGTTGATGAACGACGGCAGCTCCACCGACCGCTGAGCCATCAGGGTCAGCGACGAGCCGGCCTGTTCGAACAGCATCCAGAACAGCACCGAGAAGATGGTCAGGATCAGCGCCACCAGCATGCGCGAGCGGGCCTCGCCGCGCAGGAAGAAGGCGGTCCACACGATCATGCCGCCGAAGATGGTCGGGGCCAGCCAGGTCAGCAGGGTCTCGACCAGCTCGTGTCGCTGCAGCAGCAGCCAGACCGGGATCACGGCGATCAGGCCCCCGATCCAGAACAGGGCCTCGAACGGCACGCCGGCGACGCCCTTCTTCAGCCTGGCCGCGTCCGGCGGCCCCGCCTTGCCCTCCAGCCACGGCTGGCCCAGCTGGAACACCACCAGCCCGGCCAGCATGCCGATCCCGGCCAGGCCGAAGCCGTATTTCCACCCGTAGGCCAGGCCGATCCAGCCGCACAGGATCTTGGCCAGCAACGAGCCCAGGTTGATGCCGACGTAGAACAGGGTGAAGCCCGCGTCGCGTCTCTGGTCGCCCTGCTCGTACAGCGCGCCCACCACGTTGGAGATGTTGGCCTTGAGGAATCCGACCCCGACCACGATCAGGGCCATGGCCAGCAGCACGGTGGATTCGCCGATCGGGTCGCGCTCGACCCGCTGGACGTATTGCCCCGGCGCCGTCACCGCCGGCAGGGAGCTGGCCAGGGCCGGGTCGCGGGTCAGGCCGTCGGTCCCGAAGGCGATCGGCGTGCGCTCGTCGCCCAGCACCGCGAACAGCTGACGGTGCTCGTCGCGGCCCACCGTCTGGACCTCGTACTCGGCCCCGCCGACGGTGATGTACTGGCGTCCGCCCGAGCCCTCGAAGGCCATGCAGAAATGGCCGGCGACCAGCAGCACGGCGCCGATGGTCACCGCCTTGCGCGCGCCCAGCCAGCGGTCGGCGATCACCCCGCCGACGATCGGCAGCAGATAGACCAGGGCCGCGTAGGCCGCGTAGGTGCCGGCCGCCTCCTGGTCGCTCATCAGGAAATGCTGGACCAGGAACAGGACCAGCAGGGCCCGCATCCCGTAGTAGGAGAACCGCTCCCACATCTCGGCGAGGAACAGGATCAGCAGGCCCCGCGGATGGCCCAGGATGGTCTTGCGCGCGGGAGCCCCCGCCGTTCCGATGTCGCTCACGCTGGGATCCCCCGAAAAATCTGGCGCGCCAATCCAGCCGAAACGCGCCTCGGGCGCAAGCGTCGAGCGCCGCTACAGCCGCGCCATGTCCAGCACGAAGCGGTAGCGTACGTCCGACCGCTCCATCCGGTCCCAGGCCTCGTTGACCTGCGCCGGGGCGATCAGCTCGATGTCGCTGACGATGCCGTGCTCGGCGCAGAAGTCGAGCATCTCCTGGGTTTCGGCAATGCCGCCGATCAGCGACCCGGCGATGCGCCGGCGCCGGCCGATCAGCCGCAGGGCCATCACCGGCAGCGGCTCGGTGGTCAGGCCCAGCATGACCATGGTCCCGTCGCGCGCCAGCAGGCCGATGTGCGCGCCGATCTCGTGGGTGGCCGAAACCGTGTTGATGATCAGGTCGAACCGCTCGCGCGCCGCCTTCATCGCCGCGGCGTCCGAATTGATCAGGAAGTGCCGGGCCCCCATGCGCTCGGCGTCCGCCCGCTTGCGGTCCGAGGTGGACAGCACCGTCACCTCCGCCCCCAGGGCCGAGGCCAGCTTGACCGCCATGTGGCCCAGGCCGCCCAGGCCGATCACCGCCACCCTGGAGCCGGGCCCGGCCTTCCACTGGCGCAGGGGGCTCCAGGTGGTGATGCCGGCGCACAACAGCGGCGCGGCGGCGTCCAGCGGCAGGGCGTCGGGAATGCGCAGCACGAACGCCTGGTCGACCGTGATCCGGTCCGAATAGCCGCCCTGGGTCTGGCTCTGGCCGATCGCCTCGCCCTTGGGATCGGGCGAACCGTAGGTCGCGGTCATGCCCGGCACGCAGTACTGCTCCTCGCCCTCGCGACAGGCCTGGCAGGTGCGGCAGCTGTCGACCATGCAGCCGACCCCGACCCGGTCGCCGGGCCTGAACCGCTCGACCTTGGCCCCGACGGCGGTGACGACGCCGGTGATCTCGTGGCCGGGGACCAGCGGATAGCGCGCCCCGCCCAGGTGGTTGCGCGCGGTGTGCAGGTCCGAGTGGCACACGCCGCAGAACCGGATCTCGATGGCCACGTCGTCCGGTCCCGGCGCCCGGCGCTCGAAGCTCCAGGGCGCCAGCGGCGAGGCGGCGTCGAAGGCGGCGTAGGCTTTGGCGGTCTGGCTCATGCGACGACCCTAGCGGCTGCTCCGGCCCGGCGCCACGCCTCAGCCCAGCCGGGCGATCAGCGCCATGGCCGCGGCCGGATTGCGCACCTTGGCCCCCGAGATGAAGTAGGCGAACACCTCGCCGCGGACCGCCCAGCCGCGCACCCGCCCCGCTATCTCGTCCAGTTCGTTCCCGGTCAGGCCGGTCGGCTCGTCCTCGCGGCTGGACATCAGCCGGGCGTAGGTGAAATCCGCTGTCGGCTGGTCGATGCGCGGCCAGTCCGGCGCCTCGTCGTCCTCGGCATAGACGATGGCGGCGCCGTACTTGGCGGCCAGCTCATAAAACGCCGGCGTGTCGAAGCTGGGGTGCCGCACCTCCAGCGCGTGGCGCAGGCGCAGGCCGTCGCGCTCGGCCGGCAGCAGTTTCAGGAACGCCTCGAAATCCTCGGGGTCGAATTTTTTGGTCCCCATGAACTGCCAGTTGATCGGCCCCAGCTTGTCGCCCAGCGCCGTCAGCCCCTGGCCGAGAAACCGCTCCATCGACTCGCCCATCCCGGCCAGTTCGCGCCGGTTGGTGCAATAGCGGCTGGCCTTGACCGAAAAGACGAAGCCGTCGGGCGTCTCGTCCCGCCACTTGATCCAGCTGTCCGGTTTGAAAGTCGAG
Source organism: uncultured Brevundimonas sp. (assembly GCA_964591465.1). Taxonomy (GTDB): domain Bacteria; phylum Pseudomonadota; class Alphaproteobacteria; order Caulobacterales; family Caulobacteraceae; genus Brevundimonas. Next base: position 5,167 of record CAZQBJ010000022.1, on the reverse strand, counting down.
TAGTACGTCCCGTTGATCTCGATCGAGGTCAGCGCCCGGCTGGCGAACTCCAGCTCGCGCTTCTGCGTCAGACCTTCCGGATAGAACACCCCGCGCCACGGCTCATAGGTCCAGCCGCCGACGCCGACTCGGATGGGGTGGGTCATGTGCGCGCCTCGCCGTTAGCCATGTCGCCTAACCGGCATCTAACACAGCTTGCCGTTCACTGGCCCCATGAGCGGATACCGGCGCACCAGCTATCCGTGGATGAAGGCCGAGGCCCGTCGGCGACGGCGCGGCCGGCTTACGTCCTGGTTCGTGACCGCCGTCATGGCGGCGGTCGTGTTCGCCGCCCTGTTCACGGCCGTGAGCCGATGGGAGGCGATCTCCGCCGTGTGGCCGGAGCACGCGGCGAGCGCCGCGCCGGCCCCGGCCCGAGTCTATTACGCCTCATGCGCCGCCGCCCGCGCGGCCGGACAGGGTCCGATGCATCGGGGGCATCCCGGCTATCGCGAGGCGCTGGACGCGGACCGCGACGGCTGGGCGTGCGAACCTTATCCCTAGCCTGCTTCCCACCCGCTGCTTTGGCGGCGACCGCTGATCCGCTAGCCTTCCGCCAGCATCCAGCCCGGAGTTCGCCCATGCCCAAGGGAGCCTGCCTGTGCGGCGCCGTCGCCTTCGAGGTCGCCGGCCGGCTGTCGCCGGGGATCGCCTGTCACTGCTCGCAGTGCCGGCGCCAGTCGGGCCACTACTGGGCCTCGATCAGCGCGCCGCGCGAGGCGGTCGCCCTGCGTGGCGAGGACCGGCTGCGCTGGCATCACGCCAGCCCCGGGGTTCGGCGCGGCTTCTGCGGGGACTGCGGCTCGTTCCTGTTCTGGGAGCCGGTGGGCGAAGGCCGCATCGCCATCGCCCTGGGCGCCTTCGAGGCGCCGACCGGGACCCGGCTGGCGAAGCACATCTTCACCGCCGACAAGGGCGACTACTACGAGATCGCCGACGGCCTGCCGCAGACGCCGGATTAGGTTCAGTCGGCTGTCACGGCCGCGATGCCGGCCAGCAGGCTGGCGGCGGTGATCGGCTTGGACACATGCTTGTCGGCGCCGGCGGCCCGCGCCTCCTGGCAGTGCTCGGCCATGGCGTTGGCGCTGAGCATCACCACCGGCGTGCGCGGCCGGTCCGGCGTCCGGGCTTCGATCGCGCGGATCGCCCGGGTCGCGGCCAGGCCGTCCATCACCGGCATCTGCATGTCCATCAGCACGACGTCGAAGGCGCCGGTCTCGAAGGCGGCGACCGCCTGGGCGCCGTCCGGGGCGATGACCACCTCGGCCCCCTGACTGCCCAGGATCAGCTCGACCACCCGCTGGTTGGTCGGGTGGTCCTCGGCCACCAGCACCCGCATCGGGCGTTCCGGCGTCTCGGGCGCGGCCCGCTCGCGGGCCTCCTCGCGGGCGTCGTAGTCGGACAGGCTCGCCGACCGCGTCAGCGGCAGGACGAAGCGGAACCAGCTGCCGACGCCCGGGGTCGAGCGCGCCTCGATCCGGCCGCCCATCATTCGCACCAGTGAACGGCAGATCGACAGGCCCAGCCCGGTGCCGCCGAACCGCCGGGTGATGGTTGTGTCGGCCTGGCTGAAGCGCTCGAACACCCGGTTCGCCTCGCTGGCGTCGAAGCCGACGCCCGTGTCCTCCACCGAAATCGCCAGGTCCTGGACGCCGTCGGGGGCGCGCGGATCGTGCGGGCCGATCTCGATGCGCACCGTGACCGACCCTTCGGCGGTGAATTTGATCGCGTTGGACAGCAGATTTCCCAGCACCTGGCGGATGCGAAGGCTGTCGCCAAGGAACAGGCCCCGAGCGTCGGCCGCCCGCTCGACGTGGAACGCCAATCCTTTGTCGAGGGCGCGGGGGCGCATGATCTCCACGGGCGCCAGGGCCTCTTCCAGATCGAACGGCCGGTGCTCCAGGTCCAGCTGGCCGGCCTCGATCTTCGACACGTCCAGAATGTCCGAGACCAGCCGCTCGAGCGACACGCCCGACCCGCGGATCAGCCTGACCATCTCGGCCTGATCAGCGGTCAGTTCGGTGCGGGACAGGGCGTCGACGATGCCAATCACCCCGTTCAGCGGGGTGCGGATCTCGTGGCTCATGTTGGCCAGGAAATCCGACTTGGCGCGATTGGCCGCCTCGGCCGCGGCCTTGGCTTTCAGCAGGGCCTGCTCGGCCGCCACCCGATCGCTGACGTCGCGCGCCACCGCATAGATGCGGTCGCCGAACCGCTGGGCCCGCCATTCGAGGGTGCGGTAGCTGCCGTCCTTGTGCCGGTAGCGGTTGATGTGGCCCAGCACCGGGTCGCCCGGGCGCCGGGTCTCGACCTCGAGGACGCTCTGCTGAGTGCCGGCCAGATCGTCCGGGTGCACCAGCGGCATCAGATAGGCGCCGCGGATCTCCTCGGGCGTATAGCCCAGGGTGGTCTCCCACGATCGGCTGACCTTCAGCACGCGGCCGTCCAGTTCGCGGATCACCAGCAGGTCCAGCGAAACGTCGAAGAAGGTGGCCAGCTCGGCTCCCCCGCCGCTGACCCGGTCGGCGTCGTCGTCCTCGAAGTCCGGTTCGACCAGGGCGGGGCGGCTCATCGGCGGAAGGGGGTCCTCAGGTGTGGGACCCGCACCCTGGTCGACTGCCGGTTAAGGTCGCCTTGCGCACGCGGCCTTCGGGCCGAAAATCAGTAGGCGAAGTCCGCGTACATCCGCCGGACGTCGCCGTTCCACTCGCCGTGATACAGCTCCAGCAGGCGCTCGGCCGGGGTGATCCCGCTGTCGGCGATCTCCTCCAGCTCGGCCAGATAGCCGCTCTCGTCGACCAGGCCGCCCGACAGCCGCTCGCGCCGCTTGAGGCCCTCGCGGGCGATGGCCAGCAGGTCGCGGGCCACCGCCTGCACCGTGCGGCCGCCGACCTCGGCCTTCAGCCCCAGCCGGGTGACGTCGCGGCGCAGCCGTTCGTGATCCTCGACCGCCCAGTCCCTGCACAGGTCCCAAGCCGCGGCCAGGGCGGCGTCGTCGTAGAGCACCCCGGCCCACAGGGCGGGCAGGGCGCAGATACGGCTCCACGGTCCGCCGTCGGCCCCGCGCATCTCCAGGTACTGTTTCAGCCGCACCTCGGGGAACAGGGTGGTCAGGTGGTCGGCCCAGTCCTCCATGGTCGGCCGCGCCCCGGGCAGGGCCGGCAGCTCGCCCTTGAGGAAGTCGCGGAACGACTGGCCCGCCGCGTTCAGGTACCTGCCGTCGCGGCGGACGAAATACATCGGCACGTCCAGGGCGTACTCGGCGTAGGTCTCGAAGCCGAAGCCGTCGGCGAAGACGAAATTCAGCATGCCGGTGCGGTCCGGATCGGTGTCGGTCCAGACATTGGCCCGCGCCGACAGGAAGCCGTTGGGCCGGCCCTCGGTGAACGGACTGTTGGCGAACAGGGCGGTGGCGATCGGCTGCAGCGCCAGCGAGGTGCGGAACTTGGCCGCCATGTCGGCCTCGGACGCATAGTCCAGATTGGCCTGGATGGTGCAGGTGCGCAGCATCATGTCCAGGCCCAGCGACCCGACCGTGGGCATGTAGGCGCGCATGATGTCGTAGCGCGCCTTGGGCATGACCGGGGTCTGCTCGCGCGACCACAGGGGCGAGAAGCCGACGCCGAGGAACCCGACGCCCAGCTCGTCGGCCACCGTCTTGACCTCCTCGAGGTGGCGGCCGGTCTCGTCACAGATCAGGTGAATGTCGTCCAGCGGCGCGCCGGACAGCTCGAACTGGCCGCCGGGCTCCAGGCTGATCGAGGCGCCGTCGCGCGACAGGGCGATGACGTGGCCGTCCTCCTCCACCGGGGTCCAGCCGAATCGGGTCAACCCCTCGAGCATCGCCCGGATGCCCTGCGGCCCGTCATAGGGCAGCCGCTCGCAGGTCCCCTTGATGAAGCCGAATTTCTCGTGCTCGGCGCCGATCCGCCAGGCCGTCTTCGGCTTGGCGCCGGCGGCCAGATAGCCGGCCAGGTCCTCGAGGGTCAGGGGCCGATCGTCGGCCTGGGCTTCGGTCATCTGGCGGGTCCCCGACCCGGGCGCCTGAGTGCGCCCGCCTGTCGCCGCCGCTAGATGGGCGGCGCGAACGATTTGCTCAAGCCCCCCAGTCGCCGCGCGTCGCCTGCCACAGGGTCATGGCGGCGATGGCGGCGGTGTCGGCCCTGAGAATCCGCGGCCCCAGCGACACGGCGGTGGTGACCGGCATGGCCCGCAGCCGCTCGCGCTCCTCCGGCGCGAACCCGCCCTCGGGCCCAATGAGGATGGCCCAAGGCTCCTCTCCCTCCCCCTTGGGGGGAGGGACGACGGCGCGATGCGACGGCGGGGTGGGGACGGCCTCCGAAGCCCCCCCCACCCGGTCGCTTTGCGACCACCCTCCCCCTGAAGGGGAGGGGCACAGAGCCTCGATCGCCGGCGCCCCGCCGGTCTCGTCGCAGAACATCAGCCGCCGGGTCGGGGCCCAGCCGTCGAGAATCTCGTCCAGCTTCCGCGGCGCCTCGATGGCCGGCACGTCGAGCCGGCCGGTCTGCTCGGCCGCCTCCTCGACGATCGCCTCCAGCCGGTCCAGCCGCACCTTCTCGACATTGGTTCGCCGGGTGATCGCCAGCCGCACCCGCCGGGCGCCCAGCTCGGCCGCCTTCTCGACGATGGTCTCGACCCGCGCCTTCTTGACCAGGGCCACGACCAGCTCGAGGTCCGGGCCGACGGTCTGGGGCCGCATCTGTTCCTCGGCCCGCAACAGGCAGCCGCGCTTCATCACCTCGGCCACCACGCAGCGCCACTCGCCGTCGGCGCCGTTGAACACCAGCAGCGCGTCGCCGGCCTTCAGCCGCATCACCTGCGTCAGGTAGCGGGCCTGGTCCGGCGTCGGCGCCAGCACGGCGCCGGCGGACAGGGGCTGGGGGACGTGAAGACGGATCATGCCCCGCTGTGTGGGCTCAGAGCGACCGCGCGATCAAGAGCTTCATGATCTCGTTGGTGCCGCCGTAGATCCGCTGCACGCGGGCGTCCTTGTACAGCTGGGCGATCGGATACTCGGTCATGTAGCCGTAGCCGCCGTGCAGCTGCAGCATCTCGTCGAGGGTCTCGCCCTGGATGTCGGTGACCCAGTACTTGGCCATCGAGGCGG
>CAZQBJ010000021.1:0-17559 GCA_964591465.1 uncultured Brevundimonas sp. | reverse complement strand
AGGTCATCCTGATGGACGAGCCGTGCTCGGCCCTGGACCCGATCGCCACCGCCCGGATCGAGGAGCTGATCGACGAACTGCGCGAGCAGTACTGCATCGTGATCGTCACCCACTCGATGGCGCAGGCGGCGCGGGTGTCGCAGCGCACGGCCTTCTTCCACATGGGCAAGGTGGTCGAGATGGGCTCGACCGAAGACATCTTCACCAACCCGGGCGACCCGCGCACGCTCGACTACATCACCGGCCGGTTCGGTTGAGGACGCAGCGATGAAAACCCACACCGTCACCGCCTATGGCGAGGAGCTGGACCAGCTGACCGCGGAGGTCACGCGCATGGGCGGGCTGGCCGAGGCCCAGGTGGCCGACGCCATCGAGTCGGTCGCCCGCCGCGACATCGCCCTGGCTCGCTCCGTGGTCGAGCGCGACCTGAAGCTGGACGAGATGCAGCGCGAGATCGAGCGCAAGGCGATCCGCCTGATCGCCCTGCGCCAGCCGGTGGCCAGCGACCTGCGCCGCACGGTCTCGGCCATGAAGCTGGCCTCGGACCTGGAGCGCACCGGCGACCTGGCCAAGAACATCGCCAAGCGCGGCCTGAGCCTGGCCGAGGGCGAGCCGATGGCCCCGCTGACCCGCTCGATCGAGCGCATGGGCAAGCTGGTCGCCGCGCGGCTGAAGGACGTGCTGGACGCCTACACCGGGGCCGATCTGGATCGCGCCATGTCGGTGTGGACCAACGACGACGACATCGACGAGCACTACAACTCTCTGTTCCGCGAGCTGCTGACCTACATGATGGGCGATCCGCGCACGATCGCGGCCTGCACCCACCTGCTGTTCATGGCCAAGAACCTGGAGCGGATCGGCGACCACGCGACCAACATCGCCGAGGTGGTGCACTACGAACTGACCGGCGAGGAGGTGGTCGGCGATCGTCCGCGCTGGACGCCGACCCCGCCCGACACCGCCCAGTCGCCGCAGTAATCACGGAGGCCCGACGTGCCGCCCTACATCCTGGTGATCGAGGACGAGGACGCCCTCTCGACCCTGTTGCAGTACAACCTCGAGAAGGAAGGCTACCGGGTGGTGGTCGCGCCGGACGGGGAAGAGGGCCTGCTGCGGGTGGAGGAGCAGTCGCCGGACCTGGTGGTGCTGGACTGGATGCTGCCCAAGGTGTCGGGGATCGAGGTCTGCCGGCGGCTGCGCAGCCGGCACGAGACCCGCAACCTGCCGATCATCCTGCTGACCGCCCGCGGCGAGGAGAGCGACCGGGTGCGCGGCCTGGACACCGGGGCCGACGATTACCTGACCAAGCCGTTTTCGATGACGGAACTGGTCGCCCGCATCCGCGCCGTCCTGCGCCGCATCCGGCCGGGCCTGGCCGAGGACCGGATCAGCCACGGCGACATCGTGATCGACCGCGTCGCCCACCGGGTGCGCCGGGCGGGCAAGGAGGTTCACCTGGGGCCGACGGAGTTCCGCCTGCTGGACTATCTGATGCAGCACCCGGGCCGGGTGTTCAGCCGCGAACAGCTGCTGGACGCGGTGTGGGGCGCGGACGTCTATGTCGAGGCGCGCACGGTCGACGTCCATGTCGGTCGCCTGCGCAAGGCGCTGATGGCCGAGCCCGGCGCGGCCGACCCGATCCGCACGGTGCGCTCGGCCGGCTACTCGCTGGATCTGGAAAGCCAGCCGTCCGCCGGCCGTTAAATCTTCGTCATCTGCATCCGGCGGCCCGCGCCGGCGCCTCTTCCAGCGGATCAAGGGGGAGGCGAGGATGCCGGACGGGTTCTTTGCAGGTTTCGGCGGGATCGGCCTGACGGCCGCGGCCGCGCTGGCGATCGCCGCGGTGCTGCGCGGGCGCATCGGCTGGGGCTGGCTGGCGGCCGCCCTGGCGCTGATGGTCGCCTATGAGCTGGCGCTGACCGGCCTGTACGGGGCGGTGCGGCTGCCGGGCCCCCGCAGCGACTGGAACTGGTCGGGAAAGGTCATGGCCGTCGGCCTGTCGCTGGCCATAGCGACCGCGCCCGCCATCGGCTGGCGGCGGGTCGGCCTGACCCTGCGCCAGGACCGTCGCGGCCTGCCCGGGGCGCTGGTCCTGTCGGCGATGCTGGTCGCCGTGTTCGTCGCCCTGGCGCTGGCGTCGCCCGGCGAAGGCGCCGACGCCGACACCCTGGCCTTTCAGCTGACCATGCCGGGGCTGGACGAGGAGCTGTTCTACCGCGGCGTGCTGCTGCTGATGCTCAACGAAGCCTTCGGCCGACCGCTGCGCGTGCTGGGCGCCCCGATGGGCTGGGGCGCCTTGCTCAGCTGCCTGGCGTTCGGACTGGTCCATGCGCTCGGCTACGAGGCCGGGGGCTTCAGCCTGGATCCCATGACCCTGGCCCTGACCGGCGGGCCGGCGGTGCTGCTGGTCTGGCTGCGCGAGAAGACCGGCAGCCTGCTGCTGCCGGTGGTGCTGCACAATTTCGCCAACAGCATCTTCCTGCTGCTATGATTTCTCGATGTGTAATTATGCGCATCGGATGGTTGACCCCCGCCCGGTGTGTGTATAAATGAGTACATGGCCAGCCGCGATGTCATCAGGGCTTTGCTGGCCGACGGATGGGTCGAGGTTGCTCAGCGGGGATCGCACAAACAGTTCCGGCATCCGGAAAAGCCGGGCCGGGTGACCGTGCCGCATCCCAAGCGTGATTTTCCGATCGCCACGCTGCGTTCGATCGAGAAGCAGTCGGGCGTCAAGTTGAGGTAGTCGAATGGGTCCGTATATCGCCCTTATCCACAAGGAAGCCGACAGCGACTACGGTGTTCATTTTCCCGATCTGCCCGGTCTGGCCACGGCCGGCGCGACGCTGGACGAGGCCCGCGCCTTCGCCGAGGAAGCGTTGTCGCTTCACCTGGAAGGCCTGATCGAGGACGGCGAACCCCTGCCCGAGCCGTCGTCGCTGGAGGCCATCATGGCCGATCCCGATAACCGGAACGGCGTGGCGATCCTCGTGCCGGCCAACATCCGGAGCCGGGCGGTGCGGGTGAACATCACCCTGCCCGAGGATGCGCTGCGCGAGATCGACGCCTACGCCCAGGCGCACGGGTTCACACGTTCGGGACTGCTGGTGCAGGCCGCGCGTCGCCTGATGGCCGCCTGATCGTCAGACCGCCTCGGGCTCCACTTCGTAAGTGGTCGAGCAGTATTCGCAGGTGACGCGGATCTTGCCGTCCGGCTCGACCATCTCGACCCGGTCCTCGGGCGGGAAGGCGCGAAGCATGCCTTCGACCCGGGCCTGGGAGCAGCGGCAGACCGCCGACAGGCTGCGGGCCGCCTCCAGCCGCACCCCGTCCTCGTGGAACAGGCGGAACAGCAGGGTTTCGGGCGAGATGGTCGGGTCGACCAGCTCGTCGTCGGCCAGGGTCTGGAACAGCGCCTCGGACCGCTCCCAGACATCCTCGGTCGAGCCGCGGGTCTCGTCGCCGGCGATCAGCTGGATCATCGCCCCGCCGGCCCGCCACGCGCGGCCCTCGGGCGTCGACAGCTCGCCGACCGCCAGCCGCACGCGGGTGGGCACCTGTTCGGACTGGGCGAAATAGTGCTCGGCGCACAGGGCCAGGGTCTCGCCCTCGACCGGGGTCACCCCCTGGTGGCGTTCGCGGTCCTGGCCCTGGTCGAGGGTCATGATGAACAGGCCCTGGCCCAGCAGGGTGCGGGCGCCGGGACGGGCGAAGCCCTTCGACGCCTCGGCCACCCGGTCGGCGTCGAACCGGCAATAGCCGCGCAGGGTCCCGGCGGTGTCGTAGTCGGCGACCACGAAGGCCACCGGGCCGTCGCCCTGGGCCTGGATGATCAGGCGGCCGTCGAACTTCAGCGCCGAGCCGACCAGGGCGGCCAGGGCGCAGGCCTCGCCCAGCAGGGCGGCGACCGGTTCGGGATAGGCGTGGGCCGACAGGATGGCGTCGATCGTCTCGCCCAGCCGGACCAGGCGGCCGCGGACGGGCCACCCCTCGATCTGGAAGGCGGCGGCGAGATTGTCGGCATAGGGGGGCGAGGTCACGGGCGGGGTCTGTCCTGTAGCGGCGAATGCGGTCAGATAGGGTGCGCGGCGGCCTGTGGTAAGGGGCGGAACCCCCGCTTCGCGGCCGCCGTTCCCTAAACTCGCCCTGACTCAAGAGATTCCATCCGATGTCCGCCCGGTTCAAGCTCAAGCCCCTGTCCGAACAGACCATCGTGGTCACCGGCGCGACCTCCGGCATCGGCCTGGCCACCGCGCGCCGCGCCGCCGCCGCCGGGGCGCGGGTTTTCCTCGTCGCCCGCAGCGAGTCGGACCTGGGCAAGCTGTGCGAGGAGCTTCAGGCCGAAGGCGCGCGGGTGGCCTACGCCGCCGTCGACGTGGCCGATCCGGAGGCCCTGGCCGCCGCCGCCGACCGGTGCGCGCGGCTGTTCGGCGGCATCGACACCTGGGTCAACAACGCCGGCGTGGCCATCTACGGCCCGATCCGCGACACGCCGCTGGAGGACCACAAGCGGCTGTTCGAGACCAACTACTGGGGGGCTGTGAACGGCTCGCTGGCGGCGATCGATCACCTGAAGACCAGCGGCGGCGGGGCGCTGATCAACATCGGCTCGTTGCTGAGCGACGCGCCCTATCCGGTGCAGGGCGCCTATTCGGCCTCCAAGCACGCGGTGAAGGGCTTCACCAACGCCCTGCGCATGGAGCTGATCCGCGAGAAGGCCCCGGTCTCGGTCACCCTGGTCAAGCCGGCGGCGGTCGACACGCCGTACAAGGACCACGCCCGCAACCTGACCGGCCGGCCGATGCGCAACCCGCCGCCGGTCTATGCGGCCCATGTGGTGGCCGACGCGATCCTGTACTGCGCCAGCCACAAGGTGCGCGAGATCACCGTCGGCGGCGGCGGTCGTCTGCTGGCCACGCTCTACGCGGCCGCGCCGGGGGTGGCGGAACCTCTGTTCGCGCGGGTCATTCCGCTGCTGCACCGCGACCGTCGCCGACGCGGCCGGCCGGCCGAGGATGGTCTGTACGACCCGACCGAGGACGGCCTGTACGAGGAAACGGAGTATCCGATGGTCCGACAGTTCAGCGCCCTGGCCCAGGCCCGCATGCATCCGCGCGCCACCGCCGGCGGCGTGCTGGCGATCGTCGGGCTGGCGGTGATCGCCATCCTGCTGGCCCAGCGCAGCGGGCCAAGCCGATACGAGCGGATCCGCGAGCGGATGAATCCGCGCCGCTGGGTCGAGGCCTCGGGTGTCCGCCACTGGGGCGATCGCGCTCGCGGGCGGGCCTCGGGCCTGTATCGCCGCGCCGCCGACGCGTTTCCGGGCGAGGAGCTGGAGCGCGGCGCCCGCGGCGCCGGCCGGTTCGCCCGCGAGCATGCGAAGGAGGGCGGGGCCCTGATCGCCCTGGCGACCATCGCCGCCGCCGTGGCCGCGGCCGCCGTCCAGTCGTCGCAGCAGGCGCCGGCGCCGAAGAAGGGCCTGTCGCGCTTCTTCTGAGTTCAGGCGACGTTCTCGGCCGCGTCCGGGGCGGTTCCGTTCAGCACCTGCTCCATCACCTTGAGCAGGGCGTCCGGGCGGATCGGCTTGGCCAGATGCAGGTCAGACCCGGCCGCCAGGCTCGAGGCGGCGTGCTCGGCCAGGGCGTGGGCGGTCAGCGACACGATCGGGGTGCGCGGCAGGCCGAAGGCCCGCTCGTACTCGCGGATCTGGCGAGTGGCGGTCAGCCCGTCCATCACCGGCATCTGCACGTCCATCAGGATGACGTCGAAGCGGTTGGCCTCGGCCTCGGCCACCGCCTGGGCGCCGTCGCCGACGATGGTCAGGTCGGCGTTGATCGCGCCCAGGATGAGCGACACCACCCGCTGGTTGGTCGGGTGATCCTCGGCCAGCAAGACCCGCGGCCCCAGCGGCGCGACGGTCTCGGGGGCGGGGGATTCCGGCTGTGGCTTGGGCCCGGCGATGGCGACCGGCGGCGGGGCGGCCGCCGCGCGATCGGCGAGCACATGGGCCGGGGTCGGCAGGGTCACGCCCGGCAGCGGCTCCAGCGGCAGGATAACCGAGAACACCGCCCCCTTGCCCGGCGCCCCGCGGGCCCGGATCACCCCGCCCATCAGCCCGGCGAGGGAGGCGCAGATCGACAGGCCCAGGCCGGTGCCGCCGTGGCGACGGGTCATGCTGACGTCGGCCTGTTCGAACCGCTGGAACAGGCGGGCGCCGACCTCGCGGGTGAACCCCGGACCGGTGTCGCGCACGGTCAGCTGCAGGCGGTCGCCCAGCCGGCGGGCGGTCAGGGTCACGGCGCCCTCGCTGGTGAACTTCACCGCATTGCCCAGCAGGTTCGAGACGATCTGGGCGACCCGGCCGGGATCGCCGCGCCAGGCGCCGGCGGCGTCAGGCCGGATGCGGCAGGCCAAGGTGATGCCCTTGGCCGCCGCGCTGGCCCCGTGCAGCTGGGCGGTGCGGCTGAGCACCAGCTCCAGGTCGAACGGGACCGATTCCAGCTCCAGCTTGCCGGCCTCGATCTTGGACACGTCCAGAACGTCGTTGACCACCCGCTCCAGCAGCTGACCGGACGAGACGATCAGCCCGGCCATCTCGCGGTCTTCGGGGTCCGTCTGGCGCGAGCGCAGCAGGTCGGCCAGGGCGACCACGCCGTTCAGCGGGGTGCGCAATTCGTGGCTCATGTTGGCCAGGAACTGGGACTTGGCGGCGCTGGCCTTTTCGGCGCGGTCGCGCGCCTCGGTCAGCTCCAGCTCGTTCTGCTCCAGCTTGCCCATCAGGGCGCTGACCCGCAGCAGCAGCACCACGCCCGAGGCGGTCAGGGCCAGCAGCAGCAGGGCGATCACCGGGGCCGAACTGCGCAGGATGCCGACGCCCGGGCGCGAGGGGGTCCAGCGCACCGATCCGATGGTCTGGCCGCGCGGATCGATCAGCGGCATCGACGGCCCGCTCGCCTCGGCCGGCTCGGTCGAATAGACGGCGTCCGCGATCGGCATGTCGCGCTCGAGGCGGTGCAGGTAGAGGCTGAAATTCTTGCCCGAGACGACCACCGGATCGACCGCCGGCTGGGCGACCTGGTCGGTTTCGGACACCACCGTCGAGGCGACGACGAAATAGATCTGGCCGTAGGCGGAGACGACGCCCGTGGCGGTCTCGACGGCGTCGAAGCCGAAACGGCGCGGTCCGCGGCGCTGGGCCCGGCTGGCGGCGCGGACCTCGTCGACAAGGGGGGCCACGGCGTCGGCGAACGCCGCTTCCTGTTCGGTGGCCACCGACCGGCTTTCGCGCGACGCCTGGATCAGCCGCCCCTCGACGTCGTAGACCAGGGTGACCTCGTGATTCATGTAGTCGGCGTACCAGTCGCCGAAATTGACCTGGATTTCCGCCGGATCGACCCGCGGCTGGGTCAGGAGCCAGGCCGTGGCGTCCCAGACGGTGGCCGAGGTGACGCCCTCGATCAGGGATTCGCGCGCGCCGATGAGGCTGCGTTCGACCAGCCGCCGCTCGGTCTGCAGGGCCAGCCGGTCCATCGATTGGGCCGCGTAGCCCAGAAGGCCCAGCGCCCCGCCGACGACAAGCAAGGCGACCAGCATCCCGGCGATCAGGATGTGTTTCAGGGCGGCCCGATGATGGCGCGGGGCGAGCGTCATTTCCCCGACGTAAGCCGCGACCAGATAACGCGGGGTTCCGTGGCGTGGTTAACGGCCGAAAGCCATTGCTGCAGGTGCGAAGACGGGCGAAGCTGGCCGCGTGAGCACGCCGACCTTCCTGTTCGACTTCGATTCGACCCTGGTCCGGATCGAGACCCTCGAGGCCCTGGCCGAAATCGCCCTGGATGGCGCGGCCGACGCCGAGGCGCGCCGGGCCGAGATCGCCCGGCTGACCGACCAGGCCATGGCCGGGGAGGTCGATTTCGGCGAGGCCCTGCGCCGCCGCCTGGCCCTGCTGGAGCTGCGGCGCGAGCATGTCGAGGCCTTGGCCGGCCGCATCGTCGAGGACCTGACGGTCTCTGTGCGGCGCAACCGGCCCTTCTTCGAGCGCCATGCGGAGCGTATCTGGGTGCTGTCCGGCGGCTTCGAGGAGGTCATCGCGCCGGTGGCCGCCGACCTTGGTCTGGCCCCCGGGCGGGTGCTGGCCAACCGGCTGACCTATGACGCCGATGGCCGGGTGACCGGGGTGGACGCGGCCATCCCCCTGTCGCGCGAGGGCGGCAAGGCCGAGGCGGTCCGGGCGCTGGCGCTGGACGGGCCGGTGGTCATGGTCGGCGACGGCTGGAGCGACGCCCAGGTGCGCCAGGCCGGGCTGGCCGATCGCTTCTACGCCTTCACCGAGGTGGTCCGCCGGCCGCCGGTGGCGGCCGCCGCCGACGCCGAGGCGCGGGCGCTGGACGAGGTGCTGCACGCCGAGGGCCTGGCCGGCCGCTGGTCGTTCCCGCGCAGCCGGATGAAGGTGCTGCTGTTGGAGAACGTGCACCCGCTGGCGGTCGAGCGGATGCGCGAGGAGGGCTATACCGTCGAGACCGAGCGCGCGGCGCTGGACGAGGACGCCCTGATCGAGCGGCTGAAGGGCGTCCACGTGCTGGGCGTGCGATCCAAGACCCAGGTCAGCGAGCGGGTGCTGGCCGCGGCCGACCGGTTGATGGCCGTGGGCGCCTTCTGCATCGGGACCAACCAGATCGACCTGGACGCCGCCGCCGCGCGGGGCGTCGCGGTGTTCAACGCGCCGCACTCCAACACCCGCTCGGTGGTCGAACTGGCCCTGGGCCAGATCATCGCCCTGATGCGCCGGGTGCCGGACAAGTCGGCGGCCATGCACGCCGGCCGCTGGGACAAGTCGGCCGAGGGCGCCCGCGAGCTGCGCGGCAAGACCCTGGGCATCGTCGGCTACGGCGCCATCGGCGCGCAGCTGTCGGTGCTGGCCGAGGCGGTCGGCATGCGGGTGATCTTCCACGACCTGGTCGAGAAACTGGCCCTGGGCAACGCGCGGCGGATGCGCTCGCTGGATGCCCTGCTGGCCGAGGCCGACATCGTCAGCCTGCATGTCGACGGCCGGGCGTCCAACGCCGGGCTGATCGGCGCGGCGCAGCTGGCCCGGATGAAGCCGGGGGCGCTGCTGGTCAATCTCAGCCGCGGCCACGTGGTCGACGTCGGGGCCCTGGCCCAGGCGCTGGGCGGGGGCCGGCTGGGCGGCGCGGCCCTGGACGTGTTCCCCGAGGAGCCGCGCAGCAACGACGACCCGTTCGACACGCCCTTGCGCGGCCTGCCCAACGTGATCCTGACGCCGCACATCGGCGGCTCGACCGAGGAGGCCCAGGCCGCGATCGCCGAGTTCGCCGCCGACCGGTTGCTGGGCTACGTCAACCGGGGCGACACGACCTTCTGCGTCAACCTGCCGAACGTGCAGCTGCCCGAGGTCAGCGGCGCGCACCGGGTGCTGCACATCCACCGCAACCAGGCCGGGGTGCTGGCCGAGGTCAACCGGGCGCTGGCCGGGGCGGGGCTGAACATCCTGGCCCAGCACCTGAAGACCGACGAACGCACCGGCTATGTGATCATCGACGTGGATCGGGACTATGATCCGGCGGCGCTGCGCGGTCTGAAGACCGTGGCCGGAACGCTGCGCTTCCGCCTGCTGTACTGAAGCTTACCTAGCGGCGCCTTGCGTCACGGCGAATACGGCGCAGACTAGGCGCAACGGCCGCGCCCGGGACGGCCGATGGGAGGGTTATCCATGCGTCAACGCTGCACCCGCGTGGCTGTCGCCGCGCTGTTCGCCGCCTGTGGTTTCGCCGTCAGCGCCCAGGCCCAGGAGTATGACCGGCTGGTCGTCTTCGGCGACAGCCTGAGCGACAACGGGAATCTGTACGCGGCCATCGTCTCGCCGGCGTCGCCGCCGTACTGGAACGGCCGCTTCTCGGACGGCCCGGTGTTCGCCGAACTGCTGGGCTTCTCGATGACCGGCTACGGCACCACCGCCGGCAGCGTGAACTACGCCTTCGGCGGCGCGCGCACCGACGGCGTGGCGCCGTTCCCCTACGGCATCGGCCAGCAGGTCACCGACTATATCAGCTTCGGCGGGACCTTCGGGGCCAACGACCTGGTGTCGCTGTGGGGCGGGGCCAACAACCTGTTCCAGGGCCTGGCCGGGGCCATCGCCACGCCGGATCCGGCCACCGCCTTCGCCGCCGTCGCCACAGCCGCGGCCGGCGACATGAGCGCCATCACCGCCACCGTGGCGGGGGCCGGCGCGGGCACCATCCTGGTGTCCAACCTGCCGCGGCTGTCGACCACGCCGCAGTTCAACGGCAGCGGGGCCGAGGCCCTGGTCGACCACGGGGCGCGGACCTTCAACACCGCCCTGCTGGCCGGCCTGCAGACGGTCGCCGCCGGCGCGCCGAACACCAACATCATCTACATGGACGTGTTCAAGGCGACCGACGCCTTCGCCGCCGCGCCGGACCGGTTCGGGGTGACCAACGCGACCGACGCCTGCTTCAACGGGATCACGGTCTGCGCCAACCCGGCGGAGTATTTCTATTTCGACGGGGTGCACCCGACCTCGACGGGGCATGCGCTGCTGGCGGCGCTGGCCACGGACTATCTGTACTACGGAGACCTGGGGGCCCCGACGGGGGTGCAGGGCGAGTTCGCCCTGCTCAACCGGCACGACTCGCTGGAGATGGCCACCGGCCACCTGGGTGCGCGCGACGGCTGGTCGTCGGGCACCAACATCTCGGTCGGCGCCTTCGGCCGGACCTCGACGACCGACGCCCGCGGCGTCGTGGCCGAGGCCGAGGCCGAGGGCTACGGCCTGCGCATGGCGCTGGAGAGCGGCCCCAGCGAGAACCTGCGGCTGGGCGTCGGCGGCGGGGTGTCGATCTCGGAGGTCGACGTCGGCGCGCTGAGCTTCGAGGCCGAGAGCTTCGGCCTGGACGCCTGGGCCGGCTGGCGGTCCGACGCCTGGTTCGTGGTCGCCTCGGCCGGCTGGAGCCGCGACAGCTTCGACAACATCGAACGGATGACCGCCCTGTCGCCGCTGATGCACCGCGGGCACACCAAGGGGCACAGCCTCGGCGCCCGGCTGCAGGCCGGCATGTGGTTCGACATGGGCGGCGTCGCCCTGTCGCCGCGGGCCGCGCTCACCTGGGTCAGCAGCGACGTCGACGGCTATGTCGAACAGGGCGCGGCGGCCACCCAGGCGATCGGCGACCGCTCGATCGACGCGGCCTCCGGCGAGATCGCCCTGCGGGCCGAGATGGGCCTGGGCGACCGCTCGAGCTTCTATCTGGAAGGCGGCTATCGCGACCAGTTCAGCTATGACGCCGACCGCGTGGCCGTGGGCCTGACCAACAACACCGCCCAGGTGCTGTACACCGATCTGGACGACCCGTTCGGCTCGGGCGCGCTGCTGAACGCCGGGCTGCAGATGCAGATGACCGAGCGGCTCAGCCTGTCGGCCGGCTATCGCGGCCGGTTCGGCGACACCGACAGCCATCAGGGCGGCGTGGCCCTGCGGCTCGCCTTCTAGAGCCTCTTACGGCAAGGCCGGACGGGCGCGGCGGCGACGTCGCGCCCGTTCGCAATTCGGCGTGCGGTTCCCGGGTGCGACAGTCCGCCGCCCGGGCGCTGCCCAGAAATGGCCCAATCCGACCGGCATTAACCACGCCTCACAGGCCGTTGCCCGCATCGGGGGCCCGTCGTCAGGCGGGGAGGCGGCCATCAATTTTCAGTGCCGCCGCCGGGAGAACGCCGCACCATGCGACGCCTATTGCCGACTGCTCGTTCGTATCTCATCCGTTTCGGTCAGACCGCCGCCCTGCTGGGCGCCGCGAGCCTGGCCATGGCCGGGGCCCCGGCCGCCGAGGAAGCCCCTGAACTGCTGGCGGCCGACCTGCCCGCCGCCCCGCCGGTCCACGCCGCGGCCCAGCCGCCCGAGCCGCAGACCCGCTTCATCCGGTTCCTCAAGCCGGTGCTGGAGTATCCGATCAACTCGCGCTTCGGCATCCGCCACCTGTCCGGCGAGCCGGCCCCGCGCCGCCACGCCGGCATCGACATCGCCGCCCCGACCGGTTCGCGCGTGCTGGCCTCGGCCGAGGGCGTGGTCGTGGCCACCGGCCGCGACGGCGGCTACGGCAACTACATCGAGATCGAGCACCCCAACGGCCTGCGCACCTTCTACGCCCACCTGAGCCGCATCGAGACGCGCCCCGGGGTCGAGGTCGGCGCCGGCCAGGTGATCGGCAAGGTCGGCTCGACCGGCTATTCGACCGGCCCGCACCTGCATTTCGAAGTGCGCCGCGACGGGGCCCAGATCGACCCGCTGGACTACATCGGGCGCGAGTTCGCCGTCGAGCTGGACGCCAGCACCCGCGCCTAGACCGGCGCCTGGCGCGCGGGGGCCGGATGGTCCGCCTCGCGCCCGAAAGCCAGCCCCGCCAACCAGCCGGCCATCCCGATCAGGGCCAGGGCCAGCAGGGTGAACCACAGCGGATGGGGCAGGATCACCACGCGGGCCAGGGTGGCCGCTCCCAGCAGGGCCGCCACCGTCCACGCCGGCCACGGCCCGTCGCGGGCCGTCACCGCGGCCCAGGCCGCCCCCACGAAGGCCGAGATTCCGCACCCGATGGCCCCGCCCAGCAGCCAGCCGGCCGGCGCCCGCGCGATCATTCGCCTGAGGAATTCCGGATCGGCGTAGTCGCCCGGCGGGGGAGGGGCGATGTAGTTGACCAGCCAGCGCGACGCGGTGACCAGCACCAGGGCGATGGCCAGGCCGGCCAGGATCCCGAGCACCTTGCGCAGCATGGCGCATCCTCCCCTGTTATCCCCGGTCCAGCATCCGCCCCCGGTCCGGGGGCGTCAACCGCGCCCGATTGCGTCTGGTCGGCCCGGCTGAAAGCCTGTTAGGCAGGGGCCGAACACTTCGGCGGGGACACCATGGCGGCGGCGCTCAAGCTCGATCACCTGACCAAGCGGTACGGCGCGTTCGAGGCCGTGCGCGACCTCAGCTTCGAGGTCCAGCCGGGGACCATCTGCGGCTTCCTCGGGCCCAACGGGGCCGGCAAGACCTCGACCATCCGCATGATCCTGGGCCTGCAGCCGGCGACCTCGGGCCGGCTCGAGATCCTCGGGGCCGACGACGGGCGCAAGGTGCGCGACCGGATCGGTTTCCTCCCCGAGGAGCGCGGCCTGTACAAGAAGATGACCCCGGTCGACGCCATCGCCTTCTTCGGCTCGCTCAAGGGGGTGCCGATGGGCGAGGGCCGCCGGCGCGCGGTGGAGATGCTCGAGGCCCAGGGCCTGGGCGCCTCCAAACGCAAGAAGATGAAGGAGCTGTCCAAGGGCATGTCCCAGAAGGTGCAGCTGATCGCCTCGGTGGTGCACCGGCCCGAGTTTGTCATTCTGGACGAGCCGTTCTCGGGGCTGGACCCGGTCAACCAGCAGGGGCTGGAGGACATGATTCGGGGGCTGGCCGCGGACGGGGCCACGGTGCTGTTCTCGACCCATGTGATGCAGCACGCCGAGCGGCTGTGCGACAAGGTCGTGCTGCTGGCCCGGGGCAAGAAGGCGTTCGAAGGCACGGTTGAGGAGGCGCGGGCGACCTCGCGCCGGTTCCTCGAACTGGAGGGGGCGATCGCGCTGGAACAGGCCGCGGCCCTGCCGGGCGTCTCCTCGGTCGAGGTGATGTCCGAACGCGACGGCGTACGCGTGCTCAAGGCGGCGCTGGGGCCGGGCGGCCGCGGCCAGGACGCGCTGAAGGCCGCCTTCCTGGGCGGGCTGGACGTGCGCCGCTTCAACCTGCGCGAACCGACCTTGCACGACGCCTTCATCGACCTGACCGGCGACAATCCGGATCAGGACCAGTCCGTGAAGCCCGCCGGTCCGGAGGCCGCCCGATGAACCGCATCCTGCTGATCGCCCGGCGCGAGTACGCCGCCTACGCCAAGACCGTCGGCTTCTGGCTGTCGCTGCTGGCCTTTCCGCTGTTCGCCGTGGTGGGCGGGGTGGTTCCGATCCTGATCAAGTCGTCCGAGCCGGTGCGCGCGGTGGCGGTGATCGAGGAAGGGCCCCAAGGGGCGGGCCTGGCCGCGGCCATCGACGACGCCCTGCGGCGCGACGCCGAACGGCGCCAGGAACGCGAGCGCGAGGCGACCGAGGCGGCCGCCCGGGCGACCGGGGCGCCGGTCGGCGCGGCGCCGGCCCGCGGCGCCCTGGCGCGGCTGTCCGGGCCCAAGCTGCGCATCGTCCAGACCCCGCCGGCGATCGCCGAGGCGGCGCCGGGCGCGGACCAGGAGGCGGCCGTGCGCCGCCATCTGGGCGACGACGCGCCCGAAGGCCAGCGGCTGGACGCGGTGGTCTTCCTGACCCGGACCGAGGACGGCCCGGCGGCCCGCGTGTGGACCGCCCGGGCGACCGACGACACGGTCGAGGACTTCGTCCGCGACGCCCTGCGCGCGGCCAACCGCAAGGCGGTGTTCGAAGACGCCGGCATCGATCCGGCCGTGGTCGAGGGCGTCGAGCGGTTCCGCCCGCAGATCGCGGTGTTCTCGCCCGGCTCGGCCAGCGGCGGCGAGGTGTCGTTCCGCGACAAGCTGCCGACGGTGATCGGCCTGGCCGGCGGCTTCCTGCTGTGGTCGCTGGTCATCACCGGCGCCTCGATCCTGCTGAACAGCGTGATGGAGGAGAAGTCGAACAAGATCCTCGAGGTGCTGCTGTCGTCCGCCTCGCCGATGGAGATCCTGTCCGGCAAGGTGCTGGGCGTGGCCTTGCTGACGATCACGGTGCTGGTCGGCTGGGGCGCGATCGGCGCGGCGGGCATGGCCGCGACCATTCCCGATACGGCCGGCATGATCGGCGACATCCTGCTGAGCGGCGGCATGCTGGGCTGGTTCGTCGCCTTCATGGCCGGCGGCTATCTGATGTACGCGGTGCTGTTCGCGGCCATCGGCGCCTTCTGCGAGACGCCGCGCGACGCCCAGACCCTGATGGGCCCGATCATGATGGTTCTGGTGATCCCGATCATGACCATGACCATGGCCCTGGACACGCCGGACGCGCCGGCGGTGAAGATCCTGTCGTGGATCCCGTTCTTCACCCCGTTCCTGATGATGGCCCGGCTGCCGTCGGACCCGCCGATGATCGAGCTGCTGGGCGCCCTGGCCGGCATGTTCGCCTTCGCCCTGTTCATGGTCTGGCTGTCCGGCCGCGCCTTCCGCGCCGGGGCCCTGTCGGACGTGAAGCTGAGCTGGAAGAGCTTCGCCGGGGCGATCCGCGGGGCCGGAAGCTAGGCGTCGGCCTAGGGGACCTGTTCGCCGTTGCGCCACCGGCCGGCGTAGACCACGCCGCCGTCCGCCGACCACTCCACGCCGTAGCCGTGGTAATTTTCCTTGAGCCACTGGCCCTCGTACATCCGGCCGTCGGCGAAGGCGTAGACGCCGAAGCCGTGCTTGGCGCCGCCGTTATCGGCGGCGAGGAACTGACCGGCGTAGTATTCGCCGTCCGACCAGCCGATCAGGCCATGGCCGTCGCGCATGTAGCCGATGTCGCCGGCGTTGTAGCCCTCGCCCTGGTAGGTATCGCCGCCCTCGCCGGTGAAGCCGATGGTGTCCGGATCCCCCGAGCTGTTGCGGACCGCCGCGCGAATGGCCGTGACCTGGGCGGCCCGGGCCTGCTCGACGGCCAGCCGGACCTGCGGCGGCAGGGCCGAGAGGTCGTACCGCGCCGATTGCGCCAGAGCCGGCCCCGACATCGCCATGACGGCCGCCGCCAGCAGCGCGCCGCAAATTCTGATGAACATCTGCCTGTTCCCCCCAATGCAGGAGAACACTGGTATCCGCCGCGGCGGCGACAGAAAAGGGGTCTTCGAGCGCCCCGCGGCCGTCAGGCGGCCCGCCGCCCTTGTCGCCACAGCGCGACGAGGAAGGCGGCGGTGAACCCCAGGTGGACGACGAGGAACAGCCGGGCCAGGTCGCGCGCCTCGCCCGACAGCACCCCGTGGACGTCGTTCAGGGCCACGGCGCCGAAGCCGATGGCGTTGGCGATCAGCACCGTGCGCCGCCAGTCCCCGGCCGGGGCGCGGCGCGACAGCCAGTTCAGCGCCGCGATGCCGAGGAACGGCCCGCCCAGCAGCCGCATCAGGGCCAGCAGGGCGGCCGGGGCGTCCGGCGGCACCGCGCCGACGCCGAACCGCGTGGGCGCGAACATCAGCGCCAGGCCGACGGCGGCCATGTAGACGGACGAAAGGATCAGGACCCAGCGCGCCATGGCTTCACTCCGTTTGCGCGCAGCATAACGCCAGACGCGAAAAAGGCCGCCCCGGTTGTCCGGAGCGGCCTTTTTTCACCTGGCTGAAGTCGCCTTAGCGACCGCGCGGCTTCGGCGCCGGCAGCAGGCCTTCGCGCTGGGCGCGCTTGCGGGCCAGCTTGCGGGCGCGACGAACGGCCTCGGCCTTCTGGCGAGCGCGCTTTTCCGACGGCTTCTCGTAATGCACGTGGCGCTTCATCTCGCGGAAGCTGCCTTCGCGTTGCATCTTCTTCTTCAGGGCCTTGAGCGCCTGATCGACATTGTTGTCGCGGACGAAAATCTGAACCAGGGGTATCTCTCCTTTGGTCGCCCGCCGCGTCCTTATCCAAGGGAGACGGGCGAACAAGAAACAGTGCGCGCGGGGCCGGGGGCCTCGTACGGAAGGCGTGCGGATACACGAAGCCTCGCCCGGTGTCCAGATCGTCGCGTCGGTTCGTACGGGCTCGCGCGCCGGGCCGCGGAGGCCTATTGTGACCGCCATGGACGCGACCTCACAGGCCCTCGACTGGGCCGGCCGGACCGAGCAGGCGGTGCTGGACGAAGCGCTCGCCCGCGCGCCGCGGCTGGGCTGGAACAGCCGGCTGGCGCGCGAGTCGGTCGCGGCGGCCGGCCTGTCGCGCGGCGACGGCGAACTGTTGCTGCCCAACGGGGCGCGCGACCTGGCCGCCCTGCTGTCGCGGCGACATGACGCGCGGGCGCTGGAGGCGCTGCAGGCCACGCCGGCCGAAAGCCTGAAGATCCGCCAGCGCATCGCCGCCGGGGTCTCGGCCCGGATGGAGGCCGGCGCCGCCGATCTGGCGGCGACGAGGCGGTGCGCCGCCTTCCTCGCCCTGCCGCCCAACGCCGACCTGGGCCTGAAGCTGGCGTGGGAGACCGCCGACCTGATCTGGCGCTGGGCCGGGGACACGGCGACGGACGAGAATCACTATTCGAAGCGGGCCATCCTGTCCGGCATCCTGATTCCGGCCCTGACCATGCGCTGGTTCGACGGCCGCGAGGCCGCCGAGGCCTTCGTCGACCGCCGCATCGAGAACGTCATGGCGTTCGAGAAATGGAAGGCCGGGAAGGACTTCGGCGCGCCGATGCGCAAGGTGGCCGAGACCCTGGGCCGGATGCGGTACGGGCGGGCCTGAGACCTTCTCCCTCCCCTTTATGGGGAGGGTGGTCGCGCAGCGACCGGGTGGGGGCGGCAAGGAAAGTCGTCCCCACCCCGCCGTCGCTTCGCGCCGACGTCCCTCCCCATGAAGGGGAGGGAGA
>CAZQBJ010000020.1:12898-17611 GCA_964591465.1 uncultured Brevundimonas sp. | reverse complement strand
CGCTCCGGACCGACGCCCCTGGGCGACCTGATCCAGCCCTGCGGCCCGGTGATCGCGGGGGAGGCGGCGGCCCGCACGTTCGAGATGCTGGACTTCGCCGCCGACGCGGACGGCTGGCGGGGCGTCCTGGACCGGGCCCGGGCGGCCCTGGCCCCGGTGTTCGCCGCCTCGCCCTACCTGGCTTCCCTCGCCCGTCGTTCCCCCGAGCGGCTGCGCGCGGTGCTGGAGGCCCCGCCGGATCGCCGCCTGGCCCAGATCCTCGAAACCGCCGACGCCCTGACCGGTCCGCCGGATGCGGTGCGCCAGCCGCTGCGCGAGCTGAAGGCCGGGCTGCACCTGCTGACCGCCCTGGCCGACCTGGGCGGGGTGTGGGATCTCGACGCGGTGACCGGGGCCCTGTCCCGCTTCGCCGACGTCTCGGTGCGCGCGGGCCTGCGCGCGGTCGCCCAGGCGGCGCGCGAGCGCGGGCGACTGCTGGCTCCGGATGACGGGCCGGCCGGCCCGGTCCCTGGCCTTTTCGGCCTGGCCATGGGCAAGCACGGCGCGGACGAGCTGAACTATTCCAGCGATATCGACCTGTCGCTGTTCTACGAGCCCGAGGCGCTGACCGCCGCCCTGGCCGAAGGGGTGGAGCCGCAACGGTTCGTCGATCGCGCCGCCCAGGCCCTGGCCGCCCTTTTGTCCGAGCGGACAGCCGACGGCTATGTGTTCCGCGTCGATCTGCGGCTGCGGCCCGACCCTTCGTCGACGCCGCCGGTGGTCGCCGCCCCGACCGCGCTGGCCTACTACGAGTCGGTCGGCCAGAACTGGGAGCGGGCCGCCTTCATCAAGGCGCGGCCGGTGTGCGGCGATCTGGAAGCCGCCGCCGGCTTCCTGAGGGCGCTGGAGCCGTTCGTCTGGCGCCGCAGCCTCGATTACCAGGCGGTCTCCGACATCCACTCGATCAAGCGGCAGATCCACGCCCACCAGACCGGCGAGGGGCTCAAGGCGGCCGGGGCCAATCTCAAGCTCGGGCGCGGCGGCATCCGCGAGATCGAGTTCTTCGCCCAGACCCAGCAGCTGATCCTCGGCGGTCGGGATCGCATGTACCGCGCGCCGCGCACCTGCGACGCCCTGCAGGCTCTGGCTCGGGGCGGCCATGTGACGCCGGCCGCGGCGGACGAGCTGGGCCGGGCCTACGTCCGGCTGCGCACGCTTGAGCACCGGGTGCAGATGCTGGCCGACGAGCAGACCCACGCCCTGCCCGCCGACCCGGCCGCCCGCGCCGCCGTCGCCGCCCTGGCCGGCGAAGCCGACCTGGCCGCTTTCGACGCCGGCGTCGAGGCCCTGCTGCTGGCGGTCAACCGCCGCTATGGCGACCTGTTCGCCGGCGAGGAGCCGCTGTCGTCCAGCTATGGCAGCCTGGTGTTCACCGGGGTCGAAAACGACCCCGAAACCCTGCAGACCCTGGCCCGGATGGGATTCGACAATCCCGACCAGATCGCCTCGACCATCCGCGGCTGGCACCACGGGCGGATCGGCGCGACCCGCACCGCGCGGGGGCGGGAGCTGTTCACCCGCCTGGCCCCGCGCCTGCTGGACGCCCTGGCCAAGACCGGCGCGCCGAACGCCGCCTTCGCCCGCTTCTCGGCCTTCTTCTCGGGCCTGACCGCCGGGGCTCAGGTCCAGGCCCTGTTCCTGGCCCAGCCCGAGCTGTTCGAGATGATCGTCGAGGTGATGGCCTTCGCCCCCCGCCTTGCCGCCACCCTTGGGCGCAATCCGGGAGCGCTGGACGGGGTGCTGGACGCCCGCTTCTTCCGCGACGTGGAGGAGGACAGCGGCGTCTGCGCCCAGATCGTCGCCGAGGCGGCCGCGGCCGACGATTTCGAGGAGGCGATGAACATCGCCCGCCGCATCCACCGCGAGCAGGCCTTCCGCATCGGCATGCACGTGATGACCGGCCGGGCCGAGCCCGAGCCGGCCGGGCGGGCCTACGCGGACCTCGCCGACGCCTGCGTCCGGGGCCTGTCGGCCGCCGCGCTCAAGGAGACCTCGCGTCAGGGCGGCGCCTTCCCCGGCGAGGTGGCGGTGATCGCCCTGGGCAAGGCCGGCTCGCGCGAGATGACCGCCGGATCGGACCTCGACCTGATGACCGTCTACGCGCCGGCCGCGCCGGACAGCGTCTCGGAGCGCCGCGGATGGAGCGCCGACGTGTTCTACGGCCGCTTCACCCAGCGGCTGATCGCGGCCCTGTCGACCCCGACCGCCGAGGGCGGGCTGTACGAGGTCGACATGCGACTGCGTCCCTCCGGCTCGGCCGGGCCGGTCTCGGTCGCCCTGGCCGCCTTGCGCGACTACTACGCGCGGGAGGCCGAGACCTGGGAGTTCATGGCCCTGTGCCGGGCGCGGGTCGTGTGGGCCAGCAGCGAGGCGTTCGGCGCGGCCGCGCGCGACGCCATCGAGGCCGCCTTGCGCCAGCGGCGCGATCCGCGGACCACCGCCCGCGATGTCGGGGTGATGCGCGAACTGATGGCCCGCGAGCGGGCCGCGGGCGGCTTCTGGGACCTCAAGCTGACCCCCGGGGGGCAGGTGGACTGCGAGTTCGCCGCCCAGCTGCTGCAGCTGATCGGCGCCGCCGACGGCGCGCCGCTGACCGCCTCGACCCTGGAAGCCCTGCGCACGGCCGGCGCCGATCCGGCCCTGGCGGCGGCCTGGCGGCTGCAGCAGGCGCTGGGCCAGGTCCTGCAGTGCGCGATCGGGGAGGGGGCCGATCCGGAGCAGGAGCCGTCCGGCTTCCAGGCCCGGCTGGCGGCGGCCGGCGGCGCCGCCGATTTCGCCAGTCTCAAACAGGAGCTTGAGGCGGTCCGTGCACGGGCCCACGCGGCCTTCGCCGCCCTGGTCGCCGACGCGCGCGACGGATTCGCCGACCCGCCGCGTTGAACGGTCAGACAGGGACGGCCCGGCCGCTTGCGGCCTACGGAGACCAAAATGACCAAGACCATCATCCTGGGCGGCGTCGCCGCCCTCGCCCTGACCGGCGCCGCCGTGGCCCAGCAAGCCGATCGCGCCCCGCGCGCCGAGCGCGGCCCCGTCAGCCAGGCCGAGTTCGTCGACCGCCAGGTCCAGCGCCTGCGGACCATGGACGCGGACAACGACGGCGTCGTCACCGCCGCTGAGCGGACCGCGGCCCGCGGCGCCGCCCGCGCCGAGCACGCCGACCGCCGCTTCACGCGCCTGGACGCCAACGGCGACGGCATGATCAGCCGGGCCGAGTTCGACGCCGCCGCCGAGGCGCGCGGCGAGCATCGTCGCGGCCGCCACGGGTTCCGCGGCGGCATGCGCGGCGACCGGGCCCAGGCCGGCGACATCGCCATCGCCGAGGTGCAGGCCCGCGCGGCCGAGCGCTTCGCCCGGATGGACGCCGACGGCGACGGCGTCGTGACCTCCGAGGAACGTCGGGCCAGTATGGCCCAGTGGCGTGCGCGCCGGGGCGAACATCGCGCCCCGACCGCGACGGAGTAAATCGCGATGTCGGGACCGGCCGGACTTTTCCGCGCGGCCCGCCCTGACCTGGACGGAGCGCGAACCCTTGGGCGCAGGTACGGCCGATCCCGACGAGGTGCTGGTGAGCCGCGCGGGTCATGGAGACCCCGCGGCGATCCAGGCCCTGATCGCGCGCAAGCTGCCGCGCGTGCTGGCTCTGGCCCAGCGAATGCTTGGCGATCGGGCCGAGGCCGAGGACGTGGCCCAGGAGGCCATGCTGCGGGTCTGGCGCCAAGCGCCGAAATGGAAGCCCGGCAAGGCGCGGTTCGACACCTGGCTGCACCGGGTGGCCCTGAATCTCTGCTACGACCGGCTGCGCCGGACGCGCGAGATCGCCATGGCCGAGCCGCCAGACCGCCCGGACCCCACGCCGGACGCGGTCGCGGGGCTGCAGAGCGCCGAACTGGGCCGGCGGGTCGAGGCGGCGCTGCAGCGGTTGCCCGTGCGTCAGCGCGAGGCGATCGTCCTGTGCCATTATCAGGCGCTGACCAACATCGAGGCCGCGGCTCTGATGGAGATCAGCGTCGAAGCTTTGGAGAGCCTGCTTTCACGCGGGCGACGCGGGTTGCGGACGGCGCTGGCCGACGTGGCCGCCGAAGGGTGATGAGATGGACCCGAAGATGACAGCCGAGCGCTTCGCCGCCCTCGCGGACGCCTACGGGGCCGAGCCGCACCGCTGGCCGGTCGCCGAGCGGGCGGCCGCCGAGGCGTTCCTGCGCGAGCAGGGCGTCGCGGCCGAGCGCATCCTGTTCTCGGCGCGCATGCTGGACGCGGCGCTGGACGCCTCGCCCGCGCCGTCTCCGAGCGCCGACCTGCACGACCGCGTGGCGGCGCTGGCGGCCCGCGCCGGGCTGCGCCCGCGACCGCGCCGGCCGCTGGTGAAAAGCCCGCTGGCCTGGGCCTCTGGCGTCGGCTGGGCCGCGGCCTGCGCCGCCGGCCTGCTCGCCGGGGTCAATGTGACCAGCCAGCTGGCCGCGGACGCGGCCATGGACGCGGTGCTTTATCAGGCCGCCCTGAGCGGCCCGGACGATACCGAGGTGCTGGGATGAGCCCGCGCACGCTGAAGATCGCGCTCGCCGTGTCGGTGGCGCTGAACCTGTTCGCCATCGGCGCCGCGGCCGGCGGCCTGATCATCGGCTCGCGCCTGTCCGAAGAGCGCAGCCCGCCGCGCCACGCGCCCTTCCACCAGAC
>CAZQBJ010000020.1:3761-12798 GCA_964591465.1 uncultured Brevundimonas sp. | reverse complement strand
CGCGCCGGCGGATCGGCACCGAGAAGCTGACGGTGGTGCCCCGGCCGGGCTCGCTCTCCAGCGCCAGCTCGCCGTCGTGCATCTCGATCAGCGACTTGGTCAGGGCCAGGCCCAGGCCGGTGCCCTGGGTGGTCTTCGAATGCTGGCCCTCGACCTGTTCGAACGGCTGGGCCAGCCGCGACAGGTCCGACTCCGCGATGCCGATGCCGGTGTCGGTCACCGCCACGCGCACCCGATCGTCCAGCCGCCGCACGTCGACCGTCACCGATCCGCCCGACGGGGTGAACTTCACTGCATTGGACAGCAGGTTCAGCATCACCTGCTTGAGCGCCCGGTAGTCGGCCTCGATTTCGGGCAGGTCGCCGGCCTCCAGCGACACGGTCAACCCGGCCTCCTCGGCCCGCCCGCGCACCAGCCGGATGGCGTCCTCGCACACGTCGACCAGATCGACCGGCTCGATGCGCAGGGTCATCTTGCCGGCCTCGATCTTGGCCATGTCCAGGATGTCGTTGATCAGCGCCAGCAGGTGCTGGCCCGAGCTCAGGATATCGGCGGCGTAGCCCTTGTAGCGGGGGTCGCCGAGCGGGCCGAACATCTCGCCGGCCATGATCTCGGAGAACCCGTTGATGGCGTTCAGCGGCGTGCGCAGCTCGTGGCTCATGTTGGCCAGGAACTCGCTCTTGGCCTGGTTGGCCGCCTCGGCCCGGATCTTGGCCGCCTCGTACTTGCGGGCCAGCTCGGTCAGCTTGTCCTGGCTGGCCTCCAGCTGGTCGACCATCAGCCGCAGCTCGTCGGCGGCCCGGCGGCGGTCCTCTTCCTGCCGTTTGATCGGGGTGATGTCCGCCGCCGTGACCACCGAGCCGCCGTCGCCGGTGAACCGCTCGGACAGCTGCAGCCAGCGTCCGTCGTGCAGCTCGACCTCGCGCACCCCGGCGCGGCCGGTCGAGGACGGCTGGTCGGTCTTGATCGCCAGGGCGGCGATCTGGTTCAGCTGGTCCTTGGCCGCCCCCGCCCGCAGGGCGCGGCTCTCGAACGAGAAGGCGTCCTGGAAGGCCTGGTTCCACAGCACCAGCCGGCCATGGCGGTCGAACAGGACAAAGGCGTCGGTGACGCTCTCGATGGCGTCGCGCAGGCGAATCTCCGCGGCCTGGGCGCGCGCCTTGGCTACCCGGGCCTCGGTCACGTCCATGGCCACGCCCATGATCTGGCGATAGCCGTCGCGGCCGCGCTCGCCGCGGGCGTGGCCGCGGGCGTCGATCCAGCGCACCGCCCCGTCGGGCGCGTCGACCCGGAAGCTGACCTCGAACACGCCGAAGGCGGCGGCCTGGCGCAGGGCGTGCTCCACCCGCTCGCGGTGGCGGGGATGAATGCTGCGGAACACCGTCTCGGCCGAGGTCTCCCCGCCCTCGGGCAGGCCCAGCAGGGCGGCCATGAAGTCCGACAGGCTGACCTCGTCGCGGGCCAGGTTCCATTCCCAGACCCCGCACCGGGCCGCCTCGACCGCCATGCGGAAGCGGCGCTCGGCGGCCGCCCAGACGCGATTGGCTCGCGCCGCCCGGCGGCCCTGCAGCCATAGCAGGATGGTCAGGCCCAGGCCGATGGCTAGCGGCCCCAGCAGCACCCAGGCGCTTTCCAGCAGGGCGGCCAGAGAGCCCGGGCCGGTCCGGCGCTGGGCCGACAGGGCCATCACCGGCGACTCCGCTGGGGCGCTGACCGCCACGCGCAGCGGCGTTGTTTCCGCCGGAGTGGTGTTGGCGAGGCCGGCGGAGGCGGCCCGATCGGCCGCCGCCTCGGCGCTCAGCCCGAAGACCGTCTCGACCGGCTGACCGACGAGCTGTGGATCGGCGGCGCCGATGACCAGGCCCTCGCGGCTGACCACGGCCAGCAGGCCGCCCCGCTGGCTCTGCACCTCCGGCGCCGGAATTCGGGCCACGAGCTGGCGCTCGGGGCCGGCGGCGACCGCCACCAGCATCATGCCGTCTGCGGCCGGGCTGACCCGCGGCGATTCCGGCGGCGCATGGCCCAGGGCGAAGTCGCCCGGAGCGCCGCCGGTCAGGGCGACGACCTCGCCGCGCGCGTCCAGCACCGCCACCTCGCCGGCCACCCCGGCGGCGCGGGCCGTCTCGGCGGCGTCCAGCGGCCGCTGGGGTTGATCGATCAGCAGGTTCGCGCCGGCGCGCAGGGCGGTCGTCACCCCGGCGATCGTCGCCTGGGCGCGGGCGGCGGCCAGGTCCGCCTCGGCGTTCAGCTGGCGCGCGGTCTCGACGCCCTCGGCCCGGGGTTGCTCGCTGATCTGACGGGCGAAAAGCAGGGAATAGGCGGCCAGGCCGACGGCGGCGGCGAGGATGGAGATGCGCACCCAGGCGGGCATGGCGACGCCCGCCCGAACGCTCGCGTCCCGGTCGCCGGCCCGTCTTCCGGGGCCGCCTGTGCGACGCTCGGTGCCGCGCACCCGCAATCCTCCGATTCCAACCTGTCGTTCAGCCTAGGCTGCGTCGCGGAGTCGTGTCGAGCGCGGGCGCGCGCGCGGATTAACCCATCGCGAGCGGCGCTTCTTTCACCAGAGTGTGGCGCGATGTCGGCGCCCTGAACACGGTTCCGTCAGGCGGCGTCCTCGACCTTCGCCGAGCCTTCGGCCGCCGGCGGCGGCGCCAGCACATCGGTGATCGACTTGAGCACCGCGCGCGCCTCGCGCGCCAGCCGCATCAGCTCGGGCGGCTGGTCGTCGATCTCCTCGCCGACGAAGGTCGTCAGGTCCTGGGCCAGCTTCATCAGCTTGGGGGCCGCGGCCAGCAGCCGCGCCTGGAACTCGATCTTGTGCGGATCGCGGTCGTATTCGGCGCCCGGCACCCGCCAGCCGCCCCAGTCCGCCGGATCGGTGACCACCACCGGATAGGTGCCCGGGAACGGGTGGTGCGGGCAGTCCTCGGCCGCCTGCCACTTGTTGCGCGCCCGCAGCAGCCGCCATTCGCCCAGGTCGCCGGCCGCCGCCTGGTCTTCCTGCGGCAGCATCAGCTCGTGGGCGAGGAACTCGCGCCCCAGGCCGACGTCGTAGGTCACCCGCACCGGCTCCTCGAACCCCTTGGCCCAGACCGGCTGCACCTGTTCGATGTGGGCCCAGGCGCCCACGCACTCGACCCAGACCTTCTGGCCCTTCTGGAATTGCGCCCGCGCCATGACCTCGCCTCGCCTGAAAATCCGGCCGCCATCTTGCCGGGTGAGGGTTAGCGGGGGGTTGAGGGCGCGATCCCCGCCTTTTCGCCGTCAGTTCGGGCGGGAGATGTCCTCCAGGGCCTCACCCGCATACCGCTCCTTGACCCGGGTCGACAGGTCGCCCAGCGACACCACCCCGACCAGCCGGTCCTCGCGATCCACGATGGGCAGGCGGCGGATCTGCTTGGCGCTCATGCAGTCCAGCACCTCGCGCAGGTCGTCGTCGTCGCGGCGCGTCTCCACGTCGCGGGTCATGACCTCGACCACCGGGGTCGAGGGCGCGGCGCCGGCGGCCACGGCGCGGATGGCCAGGTCCCGGTCGGTGATCGTGCCGATGATCGCCTGGCCCTCGCACACCGGCATGAAGCCGAAATCGCCGGCCGACATGCGCCCGGCCACATCCTGGATGGTGTCTCCCGGACGGGCGATCTGCACGTCCCGGCTCATGACGTCCCTGACTTTCACGACGGATCTCCTTGCGCAGCGTGACAGTCAAACCCCTGTGCGGCGGGGCGGTTCCGGCCGCCGCGGCGCGCATGAATTCCAGACAACGGGCGGCTCAGGCGGCTTTCAGCGGCCGTGCGCTTTTCTGATGATGCGCTTCGACAGGCGGGGCGCACCACAAGGAGACGACCGCCATGAAAAAGATCATTCTCGTTCCTCTGCTGGCGGCGTCGGCGGTCGCGATGGCGACCCCGTCGCTGGCCAGCAACTGGGCCTCGGACCGGGCCATCGCCCAGCGGCAGGCCCAGCTGGAGCAACAGGTCGAGCGGCTGGCCCGCCGGGGCGAGCTGACCCGCGACGAACACCGCATGTTCCGCCGCCTGTTCGCCCATGTGGACGGCCTGGAGCGTCAGTACCGCCGCGACGGCCTGCAGCCGTGGGAGCGCCGCGAACTGAACGCCCAGCTGGATCGCATCCAGTACAACATCCAGCTGGAGCGGCGTGAGGCGCGGCGCGTCGACCGCCGCTGGGACCCCCGCCGGCGCTGATCGCGCCGACCGGGCGTCGCGAGGGCCGTCCCCGAAAGGGGGCGGCCCTTTGTACATGCGGCCGCCGGCCGCGTTTCGCCCCGCCGCCGCGACGTGCGAAGACAGGCCCATGACCGTGCCGGCCGAAATCACCGACGAGCGCATCGCCCTGCTGGTCGACCGCTTCTACGCGCGGGTCCGCCGCGACCCGTGGATCGGCCCGGTGTTCGAGGCGGCGGTCGAGGACTGGCCCGAACACCTGGCCCTGCTCACCGATTTCTGGTCCTCGGTCATGCTGACCAGCGGCCGCTACCACGGCCGGCCGATGCAGAAGCACATGAGCCTGCCGATCGAGCCGGCCATGTTCGATCGCTGGCTGGAGCTGTGGGGCCAGACGGCCGGCGAACTGTTCTCGCCCGAGGCCGCCGACCTGTTTCGCAGCAAGGCCGCCCGCATCGGCGAGAGCCTCAAGGCCGGCCTGTTCTTCGACCCCGCCGCCATCGACCCGGCCCTGCGCCGGCGGCCCTGACTCGACGAACCGGCGCCGCCTCCGATACGGAGAGCCCCTTCACGGAGGGCGCGAAATGACGGCGGCGGACATTCTTCAGCGGCTCGGGGTCGAGGCGACGGCGGGAAACCTCGCCTGCCATTCGCCGATCGACGGCGCCGAGCTGGGCCGCGTGCCCGTCGATGGCCGGGCCGAGGTCGAGACCGCCATCGGCCGCGCGACCGTCGCCTTCGACGCCTGGCGTCGCGTGCCGGCGCCCCGGCGCGGCGAGCTGGTCCGACTGCTGGGCGAGGAGCTGCGCGCGGCCAAGGACGACCTGGCCGCCCTGGTCACCCTCGAGGCCGGCAAGATCGTCTCCGAGGGCCTGGGCGAGGTGCAGGAGATGATCGACATCTGCGATTTCGCCGTCGGCCTGTCGCGCCAGCTGTACGGCCTGACCCTGCCGTCCGAACGCCCCGGCCACCACATGCGCGAGACCTGGCAGCCGCTCGGCCCGGTCGGCGTCATCTCGGCCTTCAACTTCCCGGTCGCGGTGTGGAGCTGGAACGCCGCCCTGGCGCTGGTCTGCGGCGATCCGGTGATCTGGAAGCCGTCCGAGAAGACGCCGCTGACGGCCCTGGCCACCCAGGCGATATTCGAGCGCGCCGCGGCCCGCTTCGGCGATGCGCCCGAGGGTCTGTCCCAAGTCCTGATCGGCGGGGCGGAGATCGGCGAGGCTGTGGCCGCCGACCCGCGCGTGCCGCTGGTCTCGGCCACCGGCTCGTCCCGCATGGGCAGGGCCGTGGCCCAGACCGTCGCCGCCCGCCTCGGTCGCTCCCTGCTCGAGCTGGGCGGCAACAATGCGATGATCGCGACCCCCACCGCCGATCTCGAGCTGGCCGTGCGCGCCATCGCCTTTTCGGCCGTCGGCACCTGCGGCCAGCGCTGCACGTCCTTGCGGCGCCTGCTGGTCCACGAGGACCTCGCCGAGGGCCTGGTCGAGCGGCTGGTCCGGGCCTACCGGACCCTGCCAGTCGGCGACCCGCGGCGGCCCGGAACCCTGGTCGGCCCGCTGATCGATGAGGCGGCCGCGACGGCCTTCGAGGCCGCCCTGGCGCAGGCCCGGGCCGAGGGCGGACAGGTGCTGACCGGCGGCGGCCGGACCGCGGGCGTCGCGGGCGGCGCCTATGTCGAGCCGGCCATCGTGCGCATGCCGGCCCAGTCCCCGGTGGTCCTGCACGAGACCTTCGCGCCGATCCTCTACGTCCTGACCTGGCGCGAGTTCGACGAGGCCATCGCCCTGCAGAACGCGGTCCCCCAGGGCCTGTCGTCCTGCGTGTTCACCGACAGCGTCCGCGAGGCCGAGCATTTCCTCTCGGCCTGGGGTTCGGACTGCGGCATCGCCAACGTCAACATCGGCCCCTCGGGCGCCGAGATCGGCGGCGCCTTCGGCGGCGAGAAGGACACCGGCGGCGGCCGCGAGTCCGGCTCCGACGCCTGGAAGGCCTACATGCGCCGCCAGACCCAGACGGTGAACTTCAGCCGCGACCTGCCGCTGGCGCAGGGGGTGAGGTTCGAGGTCTAGAGGCCCGGGCGGGGGCGTGAGTCGTGAAGTCGGACCCACCCCCGGCCCTTCGCGACTGACGATTCACGATTCACGACTCGCGAATGACGCCGCCAACGGCCCTGCCAGATCGCCCTTGCCGGCCACTTCCACCCCTTCCAGCCCCAGCCACCCGGCCATCCGCCGCAGCTCTCCGGCCAGCCTTTCCGGGGTCTCGGCCGTCGCCTCAGGCTCCCGCCACGCCGCCTGCACGCGCAGCACGCCCGCCTGCCGGTCGGCCTTCAGGTCGACCCGGGCGGTGATCGCCTCGTCCTCGAGGAACGGCAGCACGTAGTAGCCGTGCGTGCGCTTGTGGGCGGGGGTGTAGATCTCCAGCCGCACCCGCGTTCCGAACAGCCGCTCGGTGCGGTCGCGGGTCCAGATCAGGTTGTCGAACGGCGACAGCAGGGCGGCGGCCGTCACCTTGCGCGGCCTGCGGGCGCCGGGCGCCAGCCAGGCCGGCTGCCGCCAGCCCTTCACAGAGACCGGCGTCAGCTCGCCGGCCTCGACCAGTTCGGCGACGCGCGCCTTCGCATCGGCCAGCGGCAGGCGAAAATAGTCGCGCAGGTCCGCCGTTGTCGCCACGCCCATCGCCCGCGCGGCGATGCGGACCAGCTCGCGCTGGGCGTCGGCCTCGTCCGGCGTCGGCGCCTCGACGATGCGGGCGGGCAGGGCGCGCTCGGTCAGGTCATAGACCCGTTCGAAGCCGCGCCGCGTCTTCGTGGTGATCAGCCCGGCCCAGAACAGCCATTCCAGCGCCCGCTTGCCGTCCGACCACGACCACCAGCCGGGCGTCCCGCGCGGCCCCTCGGCGAAGTCGCCGCCGGTGACCGGCCCGCGCCGCCCGATCTCCTTCAGCACCTCGTCGATGTAGGCGCGCCGCTCGCGCCCGAAGCGCGCCACCCCGCCCCAGATCCCTTCGCCGGCCCGCGCCCTCGCCATGCGCCAGCGCAGCAGCGGCTGGGTCTCCAGCGGCAGCAGGGAGGCCTCGTGGCCCCAGTATTCGAACAGGCCGCGCCGCCGGCCCCACGCCTCGGCCTCCAGCGCCTCGCGCGGATAGTCGCCCAGCCGCGAGAAGGCCGGCAGATAGTGGGTGCGGACCAGCACATTGACGCTGTCGATCTGGACCACGCCCAGCCGGCGGACGAGGTCGCGGACCTGTCTGCGCCCGGGCGCCGCCGGGGCGCGCCGGCCGAAGCCCTGGGCGGAAAGGGCGATGCGGCGGGCGGCCAGGAGGGAGAGAGTCTCGGTCACGCCCGACCATGCCGCGCGCCCCCTCCCATGGGGAGAGGCAAAACGACGATCAGGGCGTCCGCCGCGCCGGCAGCCCCTCGGCCGCCCGCACCAGCTGCACGAACTCGGCCCGCTCCCCATAGGGATCCTCGCCGCGCGCGCCCTGGGCAAGGGCCAGCACCTGGTCCCAGCCGTAGTCCGGGCTCATCCACGGATCGCCGCGCAGCTTCTGGCCGAAGGCCGCCACCGCCAGGGCCCAGCGCGTGCTCTCCGGCGCCGCTTGCGCGCCCGCGGTCACCGGCTGCTGCATCAGCATCGACTCGGCCTGCCCCGGCAGCTTGTAGCGCACCTGAACGAAGGCCAGCTCGCCGGACGGATCGGCCTGCGCCTGGGGCTGGCCGTAGCGGCGCTCGCCGATCCGGGTCGGTCCGCCCGTCGGGGTGATCTCGTACAGCGCCGTGACCGCCGCCCCCGAGCCGACCTCGCCGGCGTCGACCCGGTCGTTGTTGAAATCCGCCTCGCTCAACAGCCGCGTCTCGTAGCCGATCAGCCGCCACTCGGCGACGCGCGCCGGGTTGAACTCGACCTGGATCTTGACGTCGTCGGCGATCGGGAAGGCGCCCTGGTTGAACCGCGGGCCGAACAGCCGCCGCGCCTCGGCCAGGTCGTCGACGTAGGCGGCCACGCCGTTGCCGGCCTGGGCGATCGTCTGCATGCGCGCGTCCTGGTAGTTGCCGCGCCCGAAGCCGTAGACCGACAGATAGATGCCCGTCTCCCGCCTGGCGGCGACGTAGTCTTCCAGCCGCATGTCGTCGGTGACGCCGACATTAAAGTCGCCGTCGGTGAACATCAGGATCCGGTTGACCCGATCCCCGGCGAAGCTGGCCTGGGCCTGGTCATAGGCGTTGGTCATGCCCGCCGCCCCGGCGGTCGCTCCGCCGGCCCGCAGGCTCGCCACGGCGCAGCGCAGGCGCAGCTTCTGGTCGCCGGGCGTCGGCCCGACCACGGTGCCGGCCCCGTGCGCGTAGTAGGTCACCGCCACCGTGTCCTGCGGCCGCAGCCGGTCGATCACCAGGTTCATCGCCTGTTGCGCCAGGCCCAGCTTGTCGGCGCTGCCCATCGAGCCGGAGACGTCGACCAGGAAGGTCAGGTTCAGCGGCGGCAGGGCGTCCTGCGGCAGTTCATAGCCCTGCAGCCCCACGTGGACGATCTGGCGGCCCTCGGCCCACGGCGCGTCGGTCACCGCCGTGTGGATGGCGAACGGCGCGTTGCGGTCGGCCGGCGGCGCGTAGCCGAAGTCGAAATAGTTGATCATCTCCTCGACCCGCACCGCGTCGGCCGGCGGGGTCTGCCCCTGGCGGATGAAGCGCCGGACATTGGCGTAGGAGGCGGTGTCCACGTCGATCGAGAAGGTCGATACCGGCTGGTCGGCGGTGCGCTGCACCGGGTTGGGCGTCGCGTCCGGATACCGTTCGGTGTCCACCCGCGGCAGCGTCGGCCCGGGCAGGATCGGCGGGCGAGCATATTCGA
>CAZQBJ010000020.1:0-3661 GCA_964591465.1 uncultured Brevundimonas sp. | reverse complement strand
GGGCGCCCAGGGCGCTGCGCGAGGTGTTCCGGGCGACCTCGCGGCCCTGATGATCCCGGTTCAGATCGATGCCCACGGCCGCGCAGGCGGCCGGAGTCGGCTCCCCGTCGCCGGCCGGTCGAACCTGGCTGATCCGGGCGTCGGCGGGCAGTGCCAGCATCAGGCAGATCAAGCCGGTCCCGGCCGTGCGCCCCAGTCCTCGTCCGTACATGGCGTCCTCCCGAAAGGATTTGCCCTATTGAGCCGGACCACGTTCGGCCAAAAAGTGGCGCCGGCGACTGACAGCTCCTGACGTCGACGCGTGGACGGCGCCGGGACCGGCGCCCATATGCCCTTTCGGGCGAGGAGCGCGCATGGCGACGGAGGCGACGGGAGTCGAACTGGGACAGGCGGTGGCCCTGCTGGCCGCTGCGGTCGTCGCCGTGCCGCTGTTTCGCAAGCTCGGCCTGGGATCGGTGCTCGGCTATCTGGCCGCCGGGGTGGCCATCGGGCCGTTCGGGGCCGGCCTGTTCGCCGATCCCGAAGCGATCCTGCATGTCGCCGAACTGGGCGTCGTGCTGTTCCTGTTCATCATCGGGCTGGAGATGCGGCCCTCGCGGCTGTGGAACCTGCGCGGCCAGATCTTCGGCCTCGGGGCCGCCCAGGTGTTCACCTGCATCGCCCTGCTGACCGGCGCGGCGTCCCTCGCCGGGCTGGACCCGGCCGTGGCCTTCATCGCCGCCTCGGGCTTCGTCATGTCCTCGACCGCGGTGATCATGCAGATGCTGGACGAAC
Source organism: uncultured Brevundimonas sp. (assembly GCA_964591465.1). Lineage (GTDB taxonomy): Bacteria > Pseudomonadota > Alphaproteobacteria > Caulobacterales > Caulobacteraceae > Brevundimonas. The sequence goes on along the minus strand of CAZQBJ010000020.1, from coordinate 2,887 downwards.
GCGGCGAGCTGGGCCTGCCCAAGGGCCAACGGGCGGTGTCGATCCTGCTGCTCGAGGACCTGGCCATCGTGCCCCTGCTGGCCCTGGTCGCGGTGCTTGCGGCCGTCGCCGGGGCCGGCGCGGTCGAGACCGCGCGCCCGGTCTGGCAGGGACTCCTGATCGCCATGGCCGCCATCGCCGCGGTGATCGTGGTCGGCCGCTGGCTGCTGAATCCCATGTTCCGGGTGCTGGCCCACAGCGGCGCGCGCGAGGTGATGACCGCCGCCGCCCTGCTGGTGGTGCTGGGCGCCGCCCTGTTCATGGAGCTGGGCGGCCTGTCGATGGCCATGGGCGCGTTCCTGGCCGGGGTGCTGCTGTCGGAGTCCACCTTCCGCCACCAGCTGGAGGCGGACGTCGAGCCGTTCCGCGGCCTGCTGCTGGGCCTGTTCTTCCTCAGCGTCGGCATGTCCTTGGATCTGGCCGCCGTGGCCGCCGACTGGCGGTCGATCCTGCTGGGGCTGCTTGTGTTCATGGCCCTCAAGGCGGTCGGCATCTATGTGGTCGCGCGGCTGTTCGGCGCCGGCCACGGCGAGGCGCTGGAGCGCGCCGCCCTGTTCGCCCAGGGCGGAGAGTTCGCCTTCGTGCTGTACGGCGCGGCCCTGGTGGCCGGCCTGTTCGACGCCCGCACGGCCGCGGCGATGAGCACCATCGTCATCCTGTCCATGGCCCTGACGCCGCTGGTCACCCTGGCCGTCGGCCGCTGGCTGCTGCCGCGCGAGGACTCCGACCCTTCGCTGGACGGCGTCGACGAGCCGGACGGCCTGCGCGGGCGGGTGCTGATTATCGGCTTCGGCCGCTTCGCCCAGGTGGTCAGCCAGCCGCTGCTGGCCCGCGGCGTCGACGTGTCGATCATCGAGAACGACGTCGAGATGATCCAGGCGGCGGGCAATTTCGGCTTCAAGATCTATTACGGCGACGGCGCCCGGCTGGACGTGCTGCGCGCCTCCGGCGCCTCCGAGGCCGAGGCCATCCTGGTCTGCGTCGACCGGCCCGAGGTCGCCGACCGCATCGTCGAACTGGCCCGGGCCGAATTCCCGCTGACCAAATTGTTCGTCCGCGCCTTCGACCGGGGCCACTCCCTGCGGCTGATCAAGGCCGGAGTGGATTACGAGATCCGCGAGACCTTCGAGTCGGCGCTCACCTTCGGCGGCGCGGTGCTGCGCGAACTGGGCCTGCCGCCCGAGGCGGTGACCGAGACCATCGCCGACGTCCGCCGCCGCGACGAACAGCGGCTGGAGGCCCAGCTGGCCGGCGGCATCGCGGCCGGCCGGCACCTGATGCGCGGCAACCTGCCGACCCCCGAACCCGCGCCCTATGTCCGCCCCCGCCGCGAGGGCCGGGCGCTCAGCCCCCAGACCGCCGAGGTGCTCGCCGAGGACGACGCCGCGCCCAAAGAGTGATCGGACCGCGCTTGCTCCGACTCCCGCGCGGCGCCAAGAACTGTCCATGGACGAGCTCGAATCCGGCTATCGCCGCTTCCGCGACACCACCTGGCCGGCCCAGCGCGCGCGCTTCGAATCCCTGGCCGCCCAGGGCCAGCATCCGCACACCCTGGTCGTCGCCTGTTCGGACAGTCGCTCGGATCCGGCCATGGTCTTCGACGTCGCGCCCGGCGAGCTGTTCGTCGTGCGCAACGTGGCCAATCTGGTGCCGCCCTACGAGCCGGACGCTCACCGGCACGGCGTATCGGCGGCGCTGGAGTTCGGCGTCCGGGTGCTCGAGGTCGAGCGGCTGGTGGTGATGGGCCACGGCCAGTGCGGCGGGATCCACGCCCTGCTGGCCGGGGTGCCGCACAACTGCAAGGACTTCGTCGGCAACTGGATGGCCATGGCCGCGCCGGCCGTGGCCGAGGCGGCCGCCAGCCACGCGCCCGAGGACGTCGACATGGCCGCGGAAATGGCGGTCGTGCGGCTGTCGATCGACAATCTGCGCACCTTCCCGTGGATCGCCGAGCGCGAGGCCGCCGGCAAGCTCAAGCTGGTCGGCATGCATTTCGCCATCGCCACCGGGGTGCTGACCCAGATGGACTCCGAAGGCGTTTTCCGACCGGTGGCCTGAGGCCTGCGCCAGAGCTAAGGGAATCCGATGACCGACACCGTCCGCCGCGCCAATCCGATCCCAAATCTGCTGACCGGCCTGAGGCTGATCGCCGGGGTGGTCATGTTCCTGATGCTGGCCGGGGCCATGGGCGGGGTGCCGATCCTGTCCGCCTACCTCAGCCCGCAGGACCAGTTCGCCCTGCAGAAGGCCGCCTTCATCGTCTTCGTGGTCGCCGCCTCGACCGACTGGGTCGACGGCTATCTGGCCCGGCGCTGGAACGCGACCACCCGCTGGGGCGCGATTCTCGACCCGATCGCCGACAAGATCCTGGTCACCGGCACCATCGTCGGGGTGCTGGCCTCGGGCACCACCGCGGCGGTGGTCATCCCGTTCGGCCTGATCCTGTTCCGCGAGTTCGCCGTCTCGGCCCTGCGCGAGACCACGGCCGGCCGCGTCTCCCTGCCGGTCACCCTGCTGGCCAAGTGGAAAACCACCCTGCAGATGCTGGCCCTCGGCGCCCAGCTGTTCGGCCTGGTGCTGCGCGAGCGCTACGCGGTGTCGAACTGGCTGCCGATGTATGTCTCGTTCGCCGACCTGCTGGTCTGGCTGGCCGCCCTCGTCACCCTGTGGACCGGCTGGCAGTACTTCAGCAACGCCCGCAAGCAGCTGGGCTGACCCGATTTCTCCCTCCCCTTCATGGGGAGGGACGCCGTCGCGAAGCGACGACGGGGTGGGGAGGACTCTGGAGAGAGGCTTCCACCCGGTCGCCGCGCGACCACCCTCTCCATGAAGGGGAGGGAGGGCGCGC
>CAZQBJ010000019.1:15449-18313 GCA_964591465.1 uncultured Brevundimonas sp. | reverse complement strand
CCAGCTTCAGCGCCGTGTCGATCGAGACGACGTCGCCCACGCCCTCGTACAGGGTGTAGATCGCCTCATTGATCATCGGGACGAGCACCCGGTTGACGATGAAGGCCGGGAAATCCTCGGCGTCGGTCGTCGTCTTGCCCAGCGAGCGGGCGAACTCGGCGGCCGCCTCGTAGGTCTCGTTGGCCGTCGCCACCCCGCGGATGATCTCGACCAGCTTCATCACCGGGGCCGGCTTCATGAAGTGCAGGCCGATGAATTTCTCGGGCCGGTCGGTGACCGAGGCCAGCCGGGTGATCGAGATCGAGGAGGTGTTCGAGGCCAGCAGGGTGTCGGGGCGCAGGTGCGGCGTCAGGGCGGTGAACACCGCCTTCTTGGTGTCCTCGTCCTCGGTCGCCGCCTCGATGACCAGATCGACGGCGGCCACCTCCTCGAGGGCCTGGACCGGCTTGATCCGCGCGGCGGCGGCGTCGGCGTCGGCCTGGCTGACCACGCCCTTGCCGACCTGGCGGGCGAGATTGCTTTTGATCTCGGCCACGGCCGTGGTCAGCCGCTCGGCGGCCACGTCGAACAGACGCACCTCGCGGCCGCCCAGGGCGCAGACATGGGCGATCCCCGCCCCCATCTGGCCGGCGCCGACCACGCCCACCGTCCTGATGCTCGTCATGCGGCGAGCCGCCTGGTGTCAGTCATGAGGCGACTCTTACGCCAAGGCGCCGGCCGGCGGAAGGCCGCCGGTACGCTAGCCGAGGGCCTTCATCAGCTCGGGCACGGCCGTCTTGTAGTCGGCGACCAGGCCGTAGTCGGCGACCTGGAAGATCGGCGCGTCCGGATCCTTGTTGATGGCCACGATGACCTTGGAATCCTTCATCCCGGCCAGGTGCTGGATGGCCCCCGAAATGCCGATGGCGATGTACAGCTCCGGGGCCACCACCTTGCCGGTCTGGCCGACCTGGTAGTCGTTCGGCGCATAGCCGGCGTCGACCGCCGCGCGGCTGGCCCCGACGGCGGCGCCCAGACGGTCGGCCAGCGGGTCCATGACGGCGTGAAACTCCTCGGCCGAGCCCAGGGCGCGACCGCCCGAGACCACGATCTTGGCCGCGCCCAGTTCGGGGCGGTCGGACTTGACCATCTCCTCGGACACGAAATCGGTCCTGGGGGCCTCGGCCCCCTTGATCGTCTCGACCGTCGCGCCGCCGCCCTCGCCGGCCGCCTTGAAGGCGGTCGGGCGGACGGTGATGACCTTCTTCGCGTCGGACGTCTGCACCGTCTCCAGCGCGTTGCCGGCGTAGATCGGGCGGGTGAAGGTGTCGGCCGAGACCACCTCGACGATGTCGGAGATCGGCGCCACGTCCAGGCGGGCGGCGATGCGCGGGGCGAAATTCTTGCCGGAGCTGGTGGCCGGCGAGACGATCGCGTCGTAGCCGTCCGCCAGCTCCATGACCACCGCCTCGAGCGCCTCGGCCACGGCCTTGCCCAGCTCGGGGCTCTCGGCCAGCAGCACCTTGCGCACGCCGTCGATCTTGGCGGCCTGGTCGGCGGCGGCGCGGGCGCCCTCGCCGGCGACGAGGATGTCGATGTCGCCGCCCAGCTCGCGGGCCGCGCTCACCGTCTTGTGGGTGGTGTCGCGCACATGGGCGTTGTCGTGATCGGCGATGACGAGGACGGCCATTACAGAACCCCTTCGGACTTGAGCTTGGCGACCAGTTCGGCCGCATCGGCGACCTTGACGCCGGCCGAGCGCTTGGGCGGTTCGGCGACCTTCAGCACCTTCAGACGCGGCGAGACGTCGACGGCGTAGTCCCCGGGGGCCTTGACGTCGATCGGCTTCTTCTTGGCCTTCATGATGTTCGGCAGCGAGGCGTAGCGCGGGGTGTTCAGCCGCAGGTCGGTGGTCACCACCGCCGGCAGGGCGACGCTCAGCGTCTGCAGGCCGCCGTCGATCTCGCGGGTGACGTCGGCCTTGCCGTCCTTGATCTCGAGCTTCGAGGCGAAGGTCGCCTGCGGCCAGCCCAGCAGGGCGGCCAGCATCTGGCCGACCGCGTTGTTGTCGCCGTCGATGGCCTGCTTGCCCATCAGCACCAGGTCGGGCTTCTCCTCCTCGACCACCGCCTTGAGCAGCTTGGCCACCGCCAGCGGCTCCAGATCGGTGTCGGCCTGGATCAGCACCCCGCGGTCGGCGCCCATGGCCAGGGCCGTGCGCAGGGTCTCCTGGGCCTGGGCCGGCCCGATGGAGACCGCGACGATCTCGCTGGCGGCGCCGGCGGCGTGGTGCTCCTTGCCCTCCTTCAGGCGCACCGCCTCCTCGACCGCGATCTCGTCGAAGGGGTTCATCGCCATCTTGACGTTGGCCAGGTCCACGCCCGACTGGTCGGGCTTCACCCGGGCCTTGACGTTGGCGTCGATCACCCGTTTGACCGTAACGAGAACTTTCATGAGCGTGTCCGCTTGAGAGCCGTCCTATGGATGGGGCAGGGACATGGAACGACGGGCCTGACCTGTCAACGTAACGCAAGGGAAGCGGCATGGACCGCAGCACGAAGCGGATCGCCCTGCTGTTCGCGGTGGTCTTCGCCATCTGCGTCGCCGGGGTGTTCGCATTCCAGCATTTCTGGGTCGAGCCGGGCGACCGCTGCGAGGCCCGGGGCGGCTGGTGGGACCTGTCGGGGCGCACCTGCGCCACGCCCATCTACATTCCCGACATCACCGGGCGGCAGCCGGGCGAAAGCCGGGAGGAAGCCTCGCGGCGCAACGCGGCCGAACTGGTCGAGCTGGAACGGCGCATCGCCGCGGCCCGCGCCGGCGCCGCCGAGTCCGCCGCGCCCGCCCCGGCGCCGGCGCCGACGGAAGACTCGCCGACCCCCTGA
>CAZQBJ010000019.1:0-15349 GCA_964591465.1 uncultured Brevundimonas sp. | reverse complement strand
CGAACCCCTATGCGGCGGCGGCCCTGTTCGAACGGGCGATCGAGGACGACAGCTGGAGCTGGTGGGGGCGGACCTGGGCGGTGCGCGCCCTGGCCGACGCGCGGCTGGCGCAGGGGCGGGACCCCGGATCGGTGGAGCCCCTCCTGCAGCGCCTGCGCGAGGCGCAATCCCATCAGGTGATGTCGGGGAACAGCGCGCCGCCGCAGGGCCAGCGGGTGTTCTTCGATCACGCCCTGGGCTGGGTGCGGTACCGCCAGGGCCAGGTGGACGAGGCGGTCCGGCTGTGGCGGTCGATCACCGGCCCGCGCCACTGGCTGGAGCCGACCCCGGGGTTCTTCTTCGCCGACCTGGGCGACGCCTATGCGGACCTCGGCCAGCACGACGCGGCCCAGGCCTACTGGCGCCACGCCCTGGCGGCCCGGTGGCGGCCGCAGGACACCGGCTGGGACCGGGAGCGGACGGCGCGCCGCCTGGCCGAATCGGTGGCCGCGCACGGCGCCGCCGCCCAGTGGCCGACGCGGAACCGCGCGGGCTGGGTCACCACCGTGCCGTCCCGAGCCGTGATCGACGCCGGCGGCATGACCCGTGACGGTCAGGTGGTGAGCTATTCGATCTACACGCTGCTGGCGCAGGACAGGGACGGGGTGGCCTGGCAACGCGAGGACTGGCGGGGCGACTGCGGCGAGCCGCTGCGGCTGCTTCGGCCCTATGGCGGCCGCTTCGCCGCGAACGGGACCGAGGTGAACAGCTGGACCGAGGACTGGTGGATCGACACCTCCGAGCGCAATTCGCTGCAGGACACCGAGCTGGCGCTGATGTGCAGCCTGTCGCTGGAGGCGGAGGGGATTGCCGCCGTCCCGGCCGATCCGGCGGCCCTGCTGGCCGTCTACCGGGCCTCGGCCAAGTCCGACTAGACCAGGCGCAGGGGCTTGAGCCGGCGCTTGTTCATGTGGCTGTCCGGCGCCTCGCCCAGCTCCTCGGGCAGTTCGCCCTTGAAGTAGAACCGCTGCCAGGCCTGCTTGGCGGCCTCGGGGTCCCCGGCGCCCAGTCGCTTGTTGAACCGGGTACGCTCGCGGTTCCAGGCCTCGAACTGGCCCTTCATCACCGGGTCGGAGTCGAGCATCTTCAGCACCGGCTGCACCTCGTCCAGCTTGCGATGCTCGATCAGGGTGATGAAGCAGAACGGCTCGCCCTTCTCGAACCGCACCTTGCCCGGGCGGGTGAAGATCCAGTTCATGGTGAAGGGGAAGGGCAGCCAGTCGGTCTCGACCAGCCCGACCAGCGGCTGGATGCCGTCCTTGACGTGATTGGGCGCGCCGCTGGCCAGCATCCCCCAGCCCGGTTTGGTGCGGAACAGATAGTTCGGGTGGAAGGTCACCACCCCGCGCGAGAAGTGCGACACGGCGAAGCCGGCGAAGTCCGGATGCGGCCGGTCCGGGGTCAAGGTGATGTCGGCCTGCGAGGGTCCGCCGTTCCATTCGGCGGTGAAGCTCATCGGGCAGAGGATCTCCCAGCCGGTCGAATTGGCCATGGTCATCGGCAGGCACCGATAGGGGTGCCGGCTGGGGAAGGCGTCCATCCAGTCGCGCGGCGTGCGGCCCGGAACGATGTCCGGCGGCCGCGGCGTCATCGGGTAGCATTCCAGTTCCATGAGCGCGCTCGATCAGGCTAGACCAGAGCTCACCTAGCGCCCTGCATCGGATGCCGTCAAAGCCCATGAGCTCGCCCGCGCCCGCCTTCGATCGCGACCGCCTGCTGGCCTGGCTGGCCGACCACGGGATCGCCCAGCACACGGTCGAGCATCCGGCGGTGTTCCGGGTCGAGGAGGGGCTGGAGCTCAAGGCGGCCATGCCCGGAGCCCACACCAAGAACCTGTTCCTCAAGGACAAGAAGGGCCGGCTCTGGCTGATCTCGGCCCGGCAGGACACGGTGATCGACCTGAAGGGCCTGCCGGCGCGGATCGGCTCGGACCGGCTGTCGTTCGGCAACGAGACCTTGATGTGGCGCACCCTGGGCGTCCGGCCCGGATCGGTGACCGCCCTGGGCCTGATCAACGACGCCGCGGCCGAGGTGACCTTCGTGCTGGACCGCCGGCTGGCCGAGGCGGAGCTGGTCAATTTCCATCCCCTGACCAACACCGCGACCACCGCCCTGGACCGCGCCGCCTTCGCCCGCTTCCTCGAACTGCTGGGCCGCACGCCGATCGTGGTCGACTTCCAGCAGGCCGGCTGAGATTGCGGGCCGCGCCGTTTGCGACCATCTAGCGGGTCAGTCGTTATGCCCTTCGCCAGCCATCAGGACCGACCGCGCCCATGACTCTCGCCGATCCGCTCGCCGCCGCCCCCGAAGACCTGATCAAGGACGGTTCGGACGCCTCCTTCATGAAGGACGTGGTCGAGGCCTCGAAGACCCAGCCGGTCATCGTCGACTTCTGGGCCGCCTGGTGCGGGCCGTGCCGCCAGCTGACCCCCGCGCTGGAACAGGCGGTGCGCGCCGCCAAGGGCGCGGTCAGGCTGGTCAAGATCGACGTCGACCGGAATCCGGCCTACGCCGGCCAGCTGCAGGTGCGCTCCATCCCCACGGTCTACGCCTTCGTCGACGGCCAGCCGGTGGACGGCTTCCAGGGAGCTCTGCCCGACAGCCAGATCAAGGCGTTCATCGACCGGCTGACGGGCGCCCCGGCCAACGCCGGGGACGTCGAGCAGCTGCTGTCGCTGGGCGCCGAGTCCATGCAGCTGAACGATTTCGGCGGCGCGGCCCAGGCCTATGCCCAGGTGCTGCAGCTGGACCCGGGCAACGAGAAGGCGGTGGCCGGGCTGGCCGGCGTCTACCTGGCCGGCGGCGATGCGGATCAGGCGCGCCAGACCATCGCCATGGCCCCGGCGGACTCCAAAGAGCCGATGGTCCAGTCGATCCGCGCCCAGCTGGCCCTGTCGGCCGAGGCGCCGGCGGGCGAGACCTCGGAGCTGGAGGCGCGCCTGCAGGCCGATCCCAACGATCACCAGGCCCGCTTCGATCTGGCCGGCGTGCTGGCCGGGCAGGGACGGCTTGAGCAGGCGGTCGAGCACCTGCTGACCATCGTCGAGGCCGACCGCGAGTGGAACGACCAGGCCGCGCGCAAGCAGCTTCTGACGGTGTTCGAGGCGGCCGGCGCCAGCTCCCCGGTGGCGCGCGACGGCCGGCGGCGGCTGTCCTCCATCCTGTTTTCCTGACGAGGCGCCGCGGCATGGGTCACAGCTATCTGAAGGCGGCGGACCTGCCCCAGGTGATTCCGGTGTTCCCGCTGGACGAGGCCATCCTGCTGCCGCGCGGCCAGCTGCCGCTGAATATTTTCGAGCCGCGCTATCTGAACATGGTCGACGACGCCATGGCGGGCGACCGGATCATCGGCATGATCCAGCCCCAGGGCGGGCCCGACCGGCTGCCGGCCCTGGCCCAGGTGGGCTGCGCCGGGCGCATCACCAGCTACGCCGAGACCTCGGACGGGCGCTACGTCATCACCCTGTCGGGCATCTGTCGCTTCCGCATCGCCGCCGAACTGCCGGCGCGCACCCCCTATCGCCAGATCCGGGCCGATTTCTCGACCTTCGAGGCCGACCTGAAGACCCCGCCGGAGAACCCCGGGTTCGACCGGGAGCCGTTCCTGCTGGCCCTGCGCGCCTATCTGAACCGACGCGCGCTGGACATCGACTGGGAGACCGCCGAGGGGGCGCCGCAGGAGGCGTTGATCAACTCGCTGGCCATGGCCCTGCCGTTCGAGCGGGCCGAGAAACAGGCCCTGATCGAGGCCCCGACCCTCGAGGATCGCTGTCGCTGTCTCACCGCCCTGATGCAGATCGATGCGGCGGGCGATGACGACGAGCCCACCTCCATGCAATAACCCCGGCCATGAGCGACAGCTTCAACACCCCCGCCTCGGTCGACCCGCGCCTGCTCGAGATTCTCGTCTGCCCGGTGACCCGCGGGCCGCTGACCTATGACCGGACGCGCAACGAGCTGGTCAGCAAGGGCGCCAGACTGGCCTATCCGATCCGCGACGGCGTGCCGGTCATGCTGCCGGACGAGGCCCGGACCCTCGACTAGAGCGGTTCGCCGCGCAGCAGCCGCGGCAGGTCGCCGACCGCCCCGCCGGCCTCGTGCATGAAGGCGCGGCGCAGCGGCCCGATCCGGTTGACCGCCGCCAGCCCCGCCCCGCGGGCGACCCTCAGCAACATGTTGTCATTGGAGAACAGGCGCACAAACCCGTCGAAGCCGGCGGCCAGGGCGGCGGTGTCGAAACGGCGCCAGCGGGCGTAGCGCTCCAGCACCGCGGCCCCGCCGATGTCCTCGCCCAGGCGGGCGGCCTCGGCCAGCACCTCGGCCAGGGCGGCGGCGTCCTTCAGCCCCATGTTCAGCCCCTGGCCCGCCACCGGGTGCACCGCGTGAGCCGCGTCGCCGATCAGGGCCGTGCGCGGTCCCGTCAGGGATTCGGCCAGGGCCATGGACAGCGGATAGACGAACCGCGGCCCCTCGATCGCCGTGGCCTCGACGAAATCGCCGAAGCGCCGCGCCAGATGGGCCATGAACGCCTCGTCCGACGCCGTCCGCAGAGCCTCGCCGCGACGGGTCGTCTCGGTCCACACCAGATTGGCCCTCTGGTCGGTCAGCGGCAGGATGGCGAACGGCCCGTCGGGCAGGAAATACTCGTGGGCCACATTGCCGTGCGGGGCCGACAGCCGGACCGTCGCCACCACCCCGCTCTGGCCGTAGGTCCAGCCCTGCACCCCGATGCCGGCCGCCTCGCGCACCTTCGAGCCGCGCCCCTCGGCCCCGACGACCAGCGGCGCCCGCAGCACCCGGCCGTCGGCCAGTCGGACCTCGGCGGCGAACGGGGCGTGCTCGACCGCCTGCACCGCGGCGGGGGCCAGCACCTCGATGCCGGCGGCCGTCACCGCCGCCGCCAGGGCGGCGCGGATGTGGCGGTTCTCGATCATGTAGCCCAGCGGCTCGCCGTCGGTGCGGTCGCCGATCTCGTCGGCGTCGAAGCGCAGGAAGGCCGGCAACGGCCGTCCGCTGGCCGCGCCGGGGCGCTTGCCGTCGGTGACCAGGATGCGGTCCATGCGGCAGGCGTGCGGGGCCATGGCCTCGCCGGCCCCGATGGCCCGCAGCATGCGGAAATTGGAAAAGGCCACCGCCGTCGCGCGGCCGTCGAAACTGGGCGCCAGCTGCAGCTCGAACGGCTGCGGGTCGACCAGGATCGGTTTCAGCCCGGCCTGATGCGCGGCCAGGGCGAAGGTCGCCCCGGCCATGCCGGCTCCGGCCACGATGACGTCGGCGTCGAAGGTCATGCCCCTGTTTCGGCCGCCGGAAGCCGCAGGTAAAGCCCTGCCGTCGGCCTGCGACCCTACAGGCCCAGCCGCCGCGCCCGGCCGGCGATCTCCAGCAGCAACCGCTCGGCGATCAGGGCGTCGGGCGAGCCGGTGGTCTTGCAGGCGATCTCGGCGTTCAGCATGTCGGCCCGCACCTCGGCCAGGGCCTCGTCCGGCCAGGCCCGCGCCTGGCGCAGCATTTCGGCCTCCTGTTTCCAGAACACCCCGGCGGCCTTGGCCGCCTCCTTCGGACCGGCGCCGCTGGCGGTCAGCACCCGGATGCGGTTCAGCTTGCCCAGATGACCGCCGACCGCGCGCACGGCCGCAGGGCCGCTCTCGCCCTCGGCGAAGGCGCGCCGCACCGAGGCCTGGGCCTGCGCCATGCGGGCCCCGAAGGCCTGGCTGGCCGCGTCGTACAGCGAGGCGTCCGGCTCGACTCCGAGAAAGGCCTCGAGCTCCGCCGCGTTGAGGGTCCGGTCCGACCCCGGCCCGATGTAAAGCGCCAGCCGCTCGATCTCCTGACGCACCAGCCCGCGCTCGCGCGGCAGCCGGGCGACGAACATCTCCAGCGCATCGGACGTCAGGGCGACCCGGTCGCGGGCCAGGCTCTCGCGGGTCATGCGGGCGATGTCCCCGGCCTCGTCCTCGTAGCAGGGGATGCAGACGGCCTGCTTGCCGGCCTCGGCCGCCTTGCGCAGGCCCGACTCGCGGCCCAGCGCCCCACCCTCGACCAGCAGGAAGGCGTCCGGGTTCAGCGCTCCGTTCAGGTGCAGCTTCAGGGCCGCCGCGCAGGCCTTGTCCGGACCGGCCTTCTCGCTGGACAGCCGCACCCGCACCAGCCGGCGGCCGCCGGTCATCGACTGGGCCGTCAGGGCCTCCTCCAGCCGCTCGGGGGCCGCCTCGAGGTCCGCCTCGCTGAGCAGGGAGACGTCGAACGGATCGTCCGGATCGCGAACCACCTGGCCGGCCAGCCGGTCGGCCCGCTCGCGCACCCCGCTGCGGTCGCGGCCGTAGATGACCGCCGCGCGCACGGCCGGGTCGGGCTTGGTCAGGAAGCGTTCGACGTCGGGGCGTTTGCTAAGGATCATGCGGCCGCCCCGATCAGGGCCGCGACAGGTCCGCCAGACGCCGCGACAGGTCGAGCCGGATCAGGCGCGCCGCCTCGGCCGCGGCGCGATCCTCGGCGTCCTGGTGGGCGACGACCCCGGCGTAGGGCTGGTCGGCCGCCGCATAGCTGGTGGTGGCGGTGACTTGACCGGTCATCGGCTCGGCCAGGCCCTCGCGGGTCAAGGCGTAGCGCACGGTTAGGACCAGTTCGTAGCGCGTGGCGGTGTCGTCGATCCGCCGGCCCAGGGGCGTGCGCCGCTCCTCGACCTCGGTGGTCAGGCGGGCCAGCGCCGGCTGGCTGCGATCGGCGGCCAGTTCGTCCTCGAGATGCTCGCGCAGCAGGTAGCCGGTGCGGTTGTCCGGCGTGCTGACCGCGACCCGCGACAATACCGGCGCCACGGCCGGCTCGGCGTACAGCGGGGTGAAGCCGCACCCGGCCAGGGCCAGGGCGGCGGCGGCGGCGATCAGGACCGGGGCCCGGCTCAACCGACCACCAGATTGACGATGCGATCCTTGACCACGATCACCTTCCTCAGCGTCAGGCCGTCCAGCTTGGCCGCGATGTCCGGATCCGCCAGCACCCGCTTCTCGACCTCGGCCTCGGCGGACCCGCGGGCGACCCGCAGTTCGCCGCGGCGCTTGCCGTTGATCTGCACCGGCAGGACCACTTCATCGTCGGCCGCCAAGGCCGGATCGAACACCGGCCAGGGCGCGTCGACCACCATGCCGTCATGACCCAGCCGGGTCCAGCATTCCTCGGCCAGGTGCGGCGTGAACGGCGCGATCAGCTGGGTCAGCACCTTCAGCGCCTCGGCGCGCACCGCCGGAACGGCCTGGTGGGTCGCGCGGATGTCGTTGAGGAAGGCGTACAGCTTGGCGATGGCCGAGTTGAAGCGGAAGTGCTCCAGCCCCTCGCCGACCGCCTTGATCGCCTTGTGCGTCGCCCGGCGCAGGGCCTCGGTCTGGCCGGCGTCCGGATCGGTCGCCGGATCGTGCAGGATCTCGGCCCAGACCCGGTTGACGAACCGCCCGGCGCCCTCGACGCCGCCGGCGGTCCACTGGACATCCCGCTCGGGCGGGCTGTCCGACAGCACGAACAGGCGCCCGGCGTCGACCCCGTAGGCCTCGAGGATTTCCTCGGGCGCGACCACGTTCTTCTTGGATTTCGACATCTTCTCGATGTCGCCGATGACCAGCGTCTCGCCGGTCGAGATCTGGCGGGCGGCGCGCGCCTTGCCCTCGCCGCTCAGCTCGACGTCGGCCGGATCGACCCAGGCGCCGTCGGCCCGCCGATAGGTCTCGTGCGTGACCATGCCTTGGGTGAACAGGCCGGCGAACGGCTCGCGCACGTCCATCAGGCCGGCGTCCGACAGGGCCCGGCTGATGAACCGGGCGTACAGCAGGTGCAGCACCGCGTGCTCGACCCCGCCGATGTACTGATCCACCGGCAGCCAGCGGTTGGCCGCCTCGCGGTCGATCGGACCGGCCGCGTGCGGATTGGCGAAGCGGGCGAAGTACCAGGAGCTGTCGACGAAGGTGTCGAGGGTGTCGGTCTCACGCCGGGCGGGAGCGCCGCAGCCGGGGCAATCCACGTGCTTCCACGTCGGGTGCCGGTCCAGCGGATTGCCCGGCCGGTCGAAGGTGACGTCCTCGGGCAAGGCCACCGGCAGCTGATCGGCCGGCACCGGCACGGGGCCGCAGGCCTCGCAGTGGATGATCGGGATCGGGCAGCCCCAGTAGCGCTGGCGGCTGACGCCCCAGTCGCGAAGGCGATAGATGGTCGCCCCCTGGCCGCGGCCGTCGGCCTCGATGCGCTCGATCACCGCCGCCTTGGCCGCCTCGATGTCCAGCCCGTCCAGGAATTGGGAGTTGAAGATGCGCCCGGGTCCGGTCCAGGCCTCGTCCTCGACCGTGAAGGTCGCCGGATCGGCCCCGTCGGGCAGGACCACCGGGATCACCGGCAGCCCGTACTTGCGCACGAAGTCCAGGTCGCGCTGGTCATGCGCCGGACAACCGAAGATGGCCCCGGTGCCGTAGTCGGTCAGGATGAAATTGGCGATCCACACCGGCACGGTGCGGTCCGGATCCAGCGGGTGGCGCACGACCAGGCCGGTATCCATGCCGACCTTCTCGGCCTGCTCGATCTCGGCCTGGGAGGCGCCGCCCTTGCGGCACTCGGCCGCGAAGGCCGCGATGGCCGGATTGTCCGCCGCCAGGGCGACGGTCAGCGGGTGATCGGGGGCCAGGCCGAGGAAGGAGGCGCCGAACAGGGTGTCGGGCCGGGTGGTGTAGACCTCGACGCCGTCGAAGCCCGCCGGAGCCTCGCCGACGAAATCCCAGCGCAGCCGCAGGCCCCTGGACCGGCCGATCCAGTTCTCCTGCATCAACCGAACCTTCTCCGGCCAGCGGTCCAGCCCGGCCAGGCCGTCGATCAGCTGGTCGGCGTAGTCGGTGATGCGGAAGAACCACTGGGTCAGCTCGCGCTGCTCGACCACGGCGCCGGAGCGCCAGCCGCGCCCGTCGATCACCTGCTCGTTGGCCAGCACGGTATTGTCCACCGGGTCCCAGTTGACCACCCCGTCCTTGCGGTAAACCAGGCCGCGGCGGAACAGCTCCAGGAACCAGGCCTGCTGCTGGCCGTAGTACTCTGGGTCGCAGGTGGCGAACTCGCGCGACCAGTCGATCGACAGACCCAGCAGCTTCAGCTGGGCGCGCATGTTCTCGATGTTCTGGTAGGTCCACGCCTTGGGGTGGACGCCGCGCTCCATGGCCGCGTTCTCGGCCGGCATGCCGAAGGCGTCCCAGCCCATCGGATGCAGCACGTCGAAGCCGCGCGCCCGCTTGTAGCGGGCCACGACGTCGCCCATCACATAGTTGCGGGCGTGTCCCATGTGGATGTTCCCCGACGGATAGGGAAACATCTCAAGCACATAGTATTTCGGCCGGCCGTCCTGGCCGTCGCCGGTGCGGAATACCTCGGCGGCGTCCCATCGGGCGCGCTGACGGGGTTCGACTTCCTTCGGATTGTAACGAGCCATGGCGCGGGCTTTGACGCTCCGCGGATCAGGACCCGGCGCCGGACAGGTTCAGCTGCCGCGCCCGGGTCAGGATGGCGTTCTCGAGATCGGTCTCGGTCTGCGGCGACACCGGCTGGGCGACCCACTGGCCGTTCTCGTCACGGACTTCCTTGACGATGCTGACGTTCAGGGCGTCCGCGCGCAGGCGCGAGTCGAGGATGAAGACCGTCGTCTTGAACCGCTCGTTCGGAGCCCGGGCGTCGGTGAACCAGTCGTAGTTGATCACCCCGCCGAACGGATCGGCCGTCAGCAGCGGCAGATAGGACAGGGTGTCCAGGCTGGCCCGCCACAGGTGTCCATTGACCGAGACGGACGGCTGGGACGTCACCACCGGCGCGCGGTCGCCGCCGCCGCCAAGCAGCCGCGGCACGGCGCAGCCCGAAACGACAAGGCTGCTGGCGATCAGGGCGATCGAGGCGCCGCGAAACAAGCCCATCAGGTAAACTCCGTTAGCATGAGGCCGGCCGGCGAACCTGGAGCCCAGGCCGCGCGCGGGACGGACGGCGCCGCACCCTTCGGACCGCAAGGCCTCTATAGCATGGCCTCCGCCGCCGGTGACAAGCGGTATGGCGCCGCCGGGCCCTGGTTCGCGTGTTGCGCGAGCCACAGGCGCCGACCAATGCGCCCGGGAACCCGAGTCAAACCGCTGCGTTGCGTTGACCGGGAGAGGCTCCGGTGTCTAATCGCCGGATACCGATGGTCATGTTTAGGCCATCGACAGGGTTCAGGATGCCGGGTCGGCTTGGTCGACACGGCCATAGGGCGGAAACGATGCGGCTTTACGGAGCCATTCTGGCGGCAGGCGCGGCGCTGGCGGTTACGACCGCGGCGACGGCGTCGCACGCCCAGAGCGCCGCCCGCAGCGAAACCCCCACCGTGACCCTGTCCCAGGCCCAGCACGCCCAGACCCAGCGTCGCGGCCTGCAGTGGCAGGACAACCGCTGGGCCCTGAACCTCAATCTCGACCAGCCCGTCGGCCGCGAGACCGAATGGAGCGACGTCGAGGCCGGCGCCTACTACCGACTGACCCCGCGCCTGCGCGTCGGCGGTGCGGTCGGGCTGGGCGAACCGGTGCAGGATCCGGCCCGGGCGGCCGAGACCGACCGTCGCGCCCAGCCGCGCGTGCGGCTCGAAACCATCTTCAAATTCTAGTCTGACGGCCCGAAGGCCGCGACGATCCCGTCCACCGCCGCCAGGCCGCACGCCCCGGTGGCGCGCAGCTGCGCGGCGACGTCCGCGGTGACGCCGCCCAGGGCGTAGACCGGCAGCCGCGCGGCCGCCGCCAGCCGACTGAACGCCTCGACCCCCAGCGCCGGTCCGCGCGAGGCCCCGCCCGGGGCGAACACGGGCGACAGCACCGCGGCCGAGGCGCCGGCCGCCGCGGTCGCCGTCAGCGCGTCAGCCGAGTGGGCCGCCGCGGTGACCAGCCAGTCCGGCCGCCGGGCCCGCAGCTCCCCGGCCTGGCCGACCGCCCGCTCGGGCAGGTGCACCCCGTCGGCCCCGCTGCGCTCGGCGAGCTCGGCGTCCAGTCCGATCAGCAGACGTACGCCCCGGTCCGCCGTCGCCGCGCGCAGCTGGGCGGCGACCCGCTCGGCCTCGGGCGCGCCGAAGGGGCGATAGACCACCGCCGCGCCGGCGGGCAGGGCGGCGGCCGTGCGCCACGGCTGGGGCGTGCGTTGCGGGTCGGTGAAGAACAGCAGCGGCGGCAGGCCCACGGCCCGTGGGCTGACAGCCGCCGCCGCCCGGGCTAAGCCCTGTGCTTCCCGCCAAAGGACGGCTCCGGCTCGCGTCACCGATGTCTCCCGATACCCAATCCGTCGCCACCGCCCTCGAGCGCATCCGTCGCCGGATCGAAAAGGCGGCCCGCGCCGCCGGACGCGACCCGGCCGATGTGACCCTGACGGCGGTGTCGAAGCAACAGCCCGAGGCGCGCATCGAGGCGGCCCTGGCCGCCGGCCAGCGGGTGTTCGGCGAGAACCGGGTGCAAGAGGCCCAGGGCCGCTGGGAGTCCCGCCGGGCGAATCTGCCCGATCTGGAGCTGCGCCTGGTCGGTCCGCTGCAGACCAACAAGGCGGCCGAGGCGGTGCGCCTGTTCGACGTCATCGAGACCCTGGACCGGGACCGGCTGGCCGCCGCCCTGGTCCGGGCGATCCAGGCCGAGGGGCGCGCGCCGCGTCTGCTGGTCCAGGTCAATACCGGCGAGGAGCCGCAGAAGGCCGGCGTGCCGCCGGGGCAGGTCGACGCCTTTCTCGACCGGGTGCGCGAGGTCCACGGCCTGTCGATCGAGGGCCTGATGTGCATTCCGCCGGCCGAGGAGGCGCCGGGGCCCCATTTCGCCCTGCTGGCCCGGATCGCCGCCCGCCACGGCCTTCCGGTCCTGTCGATGGGCATGAGCGGCGATTACGAGACGGCGGTCCGCTTTGGCGCCACCCATGTGCGGGTCGGCTCGGCCCTGTTCGGCGACCGAATTGGAACCGCGGCCGCGTCAATGCGATGAACGGTTGATCAACCGGCGCCATGACGGCGCCTTATCCACGAGGTCCCATTGCCGCCATGGCGCAGCCGAAGATCATCCTGATCGTCGACGACGACGACGACCTCCGCGAGGCCCTCGCAGAACAACTTGAACTGCATGAGGAATTCCGCGCGCAGCAAGCGGCGACCGCGACCGAGGGCGTGCGCATGGGCAAGGAGGTCCGGGCGGACCTGATCCTGCTGGACGTTGATCTGCCGGACATGGACGGCCGCGAGGCCTGCCGCATGCTGCGCAAGGCCGGGGTGCGCACCCCGGTGATTATGTTGACGGCCGCCTCGGGCGACTCGGACGCCATCCTCGGCCTCGACGCCGGGGCCGACGACTATGTGACCAAGCCGTTCCGCTTCGCCGTGCTGCTGGCCCGCATCCGGGCCCACCTGCGCAGCCACGAGCAGTCCGAAGACGCGGTGTTCCGCATCGGGCCCTACGAGTTCCGGCCGGCGGTCAAGCTGCTGCTCGACTCCAAGGGGCGCAAGGTGCGGCTGACGGAGAAGGAAACCAATATCCTGAAGTACCTCTATCGGGCCGGGGCCAAGCCGGTGTCGCGCGAGGAGCTGCTGACGGAGGTGTGGGGCTACAACGCGGGGGTCACCACCCACACCCTGGAGACCCACGTCTATCGCCTGCGCCAGAAGATCGAGCCGGATCCCAGCCAGGCGCGCCTGCTGCTGACCGATGCCGGCGGCTACCGGCTGCAGCCCTAGAGACCGAGGTCCATGCTGACCGGGGCGTGATCCGAGGGGCGCTCCCAGGCCCGGACGTCGTCATGGATGCGGGCCGCCGGCGCGCCGGTGCGCCAGGCCGCCTCGCGCAGGCCCGGCGAGATCCACAGATGGTCCAGCCGCAGGCCCCGGTTCGACTTGCGGAAGTCCTGGGCCCGATAGCTCCACCAGCTGGCCAGTTTCTCGGGCTCCGGAAACGCTCCGCGCACCACGTCGATGAAGCCGAGCGAGTCCTGCAGGGCGGTCATCGCCTCGACCTCGACCGGGGTGTGGCTGACCACCTTCGACATGTAGCGGTGGTTCCACACGTCGTACTCGCCCGGGGCGATGTTCAGGTCCCCGGCCAGCACCAGCGGCGCCTTCGGGTCGCGGGCCGCCATCAGCCGGGTCAGCCGCTCGTAGAAGTCCAGCTTGTGGTCGAATTTCGGATTGAGCGCCCGGTCGGGCACGTCGCCGCCGGCCGGGATGTAGAAATTCTGCACCTCGATCCCCTCGACCATGGCCGAGACGCAGCGGGCATGGCCCTCGCGGCAGGCGTCCAGCGCCGGCGCGTCGCCCAGCGGCAGACGGGAGGCGATGGCCACCCCGTGCCAGCCCTTCTGGCCGCTGATCTTCACGTGCGGCAGGCCGGCGGCGACGAAGGCGGCCGTCGGGAACTGGTCCGGCTGGCACTTGATCTCCTGCAGGCACAAGACGTCCGGCGCCTGTTCGGCCACGAAGCGCTGCACCTGCTCGGCGCGCAGACGGACGGAGTTGACGTTCCAGGTGGCGATTCTCAGGCGCATTCGGGCTGACTAGCAGAAGGCGGATAAAAGAGCGCCCGGTTCACGCGGAACCGGGCGCCTCAGGGATCGTCTCTCACGCCGCCACCGGGAGGGGATGACATCCGGCACGGAGGACGGCCGCCGCCGTCCTGTGACCAAAGTGTCACTGTCCCGGAAAAAAGTCAAACGGCCGGGTGTATGCGCTTGCGGGCGCAGGGGGCCTAGTTGCGGCGCGGACGGCGAGTCGGGTCGCGCAGCACGAACAGGCTGTTGTCCAGGCCCGAGGCGCGCTCCAGCGAAGTCAGCTGGGTGCGGGTGCGCTGGTTCTGCGGATCGGTGATGGTCCATTCGCGCAGGCGCAGCGGCGAGCCGCCGAACACCAGGGTGACCGAGCCGTCGTTCGGCCGGCGCGCGTCGCGCGCGACGATCGAGAAGGCCCCGTCGGCCATGGGCGTCACCCGGTCGATGCGCACCCCGCGGTCCAGCCGGATCTCGTTGGCCAGGAACACCGACAGCGGCGTGGCCGACAGCGGCACCTGGCGGAACACGTTCAGGCGCGGGTCGTAGCGGTTGACGTTCGAGCCGTCCGACACGACCAGCAGGCCGGACGGATTGGTGTACTCGAACCGCATCTTGCCGGGGCGCTTCAGGTAGAAGCGGCCGCTCCGCGTCTGGCCGCCTGGGCCCGTCTCGGTGAAGGACCCGCGGGCGCCGGTGAGGCCCTGCAGATACTCGGTGGCCCGCTGGACCAGGGCGCGGTCGGCGGCCGACAGGCCGGACTGGGCGAAGGCGACGCCAGGCGCCGCGGCGGCGGCCAGGGCGGCGAGGGCGAAGTTGCGGCGGGAGAGTCTCATGGGGTCTCCTTCAGGGGAAACTCTGTATCGGACGCCCCATGCTGGCCAGAGGCGGCGGCGGCGTTATGGCCCGAGCCTGACCATAATCAGGCGGCGGAATGAAGGCCTGTTCACCTGCGCGGCGACCTAGGGCGGCGGGCCGGCCAGGACTTCGCGTTTGCCGGCATGGTTGGCGGGGCTGATAACCCCCTCCTGTTCCATGCGTTCCATCAGGGTGGCCGCGCGGTTGTAGCCGATCTGCAGGCGCCGCTGGACGTAGCTGGTCGACGCCTTGCGGTCGCGCGTGACGATGGCCACCGCCCGGTCGTACAGGTCGTCGCCCGAGCTTTCGCCGCCAAATCCGCCCGCCTCCTCCGCCCCGTCGTCGGCGGTGACGTCCTCCAGATAGTCCGGATCGCCCTGGTCGCGCAGGTGCTGGGCCACGGCCTCGACCTCCTGGTCGGAGACGAACGGCCCGTGCAGACGGGTCACCCGGCCGCCGCCGGCCATGTACAGCATGTCGCCCTGGCCCAGCAGCTGCTCGGCGCCCTGTTCCTGCAGGATGGTGCGGCTGTCGATCTTGGAGGTGACCTGGAAGCTGATGCGGGTGGGGAAATTGGCCTTGATGGTGCCGGTGATGACGTCCACCGACGGCCGCTGCGTCGCCATGATGAGATGGATGCCGGCGGCGCGGGCCATCTGGGCAAGACGCTGCACCGCCGCCTCGATGTCCTTGCCCGCGACCAGCATGAGGTCCGCCATCTCGTCCACCACGATGACGATCATGGGCAGCGGCCGGAGATCGAGGACCTCCTCCTCATAGATGGGCGATCCCGTTTCGGGGTCGAACCCGGTCTGCACCCGGCGCTTCAGCTCCTCGCCCGCCGCCGCGGCCTCGGCCACCCGCTTGTTGTAGGCCTTGAGGTTGCGCACCCCGAGCTTGGACATGGCGCGATAGCGGT
>CAZQBJ010000018.1:0-18395 GCA_964591465.1 uncultured Brevundimonas sp. | reverse complement strand
ATCCGCACCGTCCACCGCTGGACCTCCATCGTCTTCGTGGCGGTGGTCGCCGCCATCTTCGTCGCCCTGGGCATGGGCCGCGAGGTGGTCGACTGGGTCTATTACCTGCCGCTGGCGCCGCTGGCGGTTCTGGCCCTGACGGGGCTTTACCTGTTCGTCCTGCCCTACCTGCGGCGCGCCTAGGCGGTCCGGCGCAACCCCTTGCAATGCGGCCGGAACCGGCCGCCAGCGACGGCATTGTCACGCGGCGGGCGCTGCGGGACAATGCGGCCGGGCCGCTTGAGGGGAGAGCAGGGGCCATGGTCATGGACGCGGAGGCAGACAGCCGGACCCATCCGGACTTTCTCGCCCGCGGCGGGGAGATGGGCGCGCTCATGCGGGCCTATGACTGGGCCTCGACGCCGCTGGGTCCGCCAGAGACCTGGCCGCTGCCGCTGCGCATCACCATCCGGCTGCTGCTGAACACCGGCCACCCGATGTACCTGTTCTGGGGGCCGGACGGGATTTCGTTCTACAACGACCCGTACCGCCAGACCCTGGGGCAGGAGCGCCATCCGTTCGCCCTCGGCCGCCCGGCCCGAGAGGTGTGGGAGGAGATCTGGCCGATCATCGGGCCGCAGATCGACCAGGTGATGTCCGGGCGCGGGGCCACCTGGCACGAGAACCAGCTGATCCCCACGACCCGCAACGGCCGGATCGAGGACGTCTACTGGACCTACAGCTACTGCCCGATCGGCGACGAGGACGCGCCCCACGGCGTCGGCGGGGTGCTGGTGGTGTGCAACGAGACCACCGCCCAGGTGATGAGCGAGCAGCGCTTGGCCGCCCAGGCCGAGCGCCAGCGCCGGGTGTTCGAACAGGCCCCCGGCTTCATCTGCGTGCTGTCGGGACCCGAGCACGTCTTCGAGTTCGCCAACCAGGCCTATGTCCGCATCCTGGGCGGCCGCGAGCTGCTGGGCCGCACGGTGCGCGAGGCGGTGCCCGAGATCACCGAGCAGGGCTTCTTCGAGCGGCTGAACGAGGTCTATCGCACCGGCGAACGGTTCGTGGCGGTCGGCGAGCGGGTGCGGCTGGTCCAGCCCGACGGCCGCGAGGAGGAGCGCCGGCTGGACTTCCTGTACGAACCGATCACCGACGAGGCCGGCCGCATCACCGGCATCTTCGTCGAGGGCCACGACGTCACCGCCGCCTTCAACGCCCAGGAAGCCCAGCGCCGCCAGGCCCGCCACCTGCAGCTGCTGGTCGACGAGCTGAACCACCGGGTGAAGAACACCCTGGCCATCGTCCAGAGCCTGGCCCAGCAGACCTTCCGCGACGGGGCCGCCACGCCCGAGGCGCGCGCCGCCTTCGAGGGACGGCTGGTCGCCCTGGCCTCGGCCCACAACCTGCTGACGCGCGAGCACTGGGACTCGGCCGAGCTGGCCGACGTGGTGCGCCAGTCGTTCCACGTGCACGGCCTGGGCGTCGACCGGTTCGAGATCGACGGGCCGGCCCTGCGCCTGGCGCCGCGCACCGCCGTGTCGATCGCCCTGGCGATGCACGAGCTGACCACCAATGCGGCCAAGTACGGGGCCCTGGCCAACGACACCGGCCGCATCTCGGTCACCTGGCGGCTGGAGGGCGGGGACGGCCGGCGGCTGGTGCTGAGCTGGCGCGAGTCCGGCGGCCCGCCGGTCAGCCCGCCGGCCACCCGGGGCTTCGGCTCTCGGATGATCGAGCGGGCCCTGTCCAGCGAGCTGGGCGGCGAGGTCCGGCTCGATTTCCGGCCCGACGGGGTGGTGTGCGAGATCGACGCCCCGGCGCCGCTGGGCGACGAGCCGACCGCCCCCCTGACGCCGGCCGGGGCCTACGGCGCCGCGACCTGAACCCTGGGGCCGGGCCGGACTCGCCCGTCAGGTTTCGTGGATTGTCAGGCCGGCCGGTTCGCGGTCCCATGCGAGCCTCCAGGGGAAGGGGTGCACGATGATCCGGTCCAGTCAGGTCTTGAACACCATCGCGATGGCCGCGGCGGCCCTGGGCGCGGCCTTTGCGCTGGCCGCCAGCCCGACGCCGGTCCAGGCGCAGGCGGGCATGCCGAACTTCGCGTCGGACGAGGAGCTGCTGGCCTTCCTGATGCCGGATCCGGAGGCGGGCCTTGCCGTGGCCGTCCCGCCGCCGCCCCCGCCGCCGCCGCCGCCGCCGGCGCCGCCGCCCCCGCCCGGAGCCGCCGCCGCCTCGGCGCCGGCCTTCACGACCAGTTCCGCCCCGGCCAATCCGTCGATCACCAATGTCCAGGTCGCCGGCGTCGACGAGGGCGGCATCGTCAAGGTGGCCGGCGAGCACCTGATCGTTCTGCGCCGCGGGCGGCTGTTCTCGGTCTCCACGGCGGGGGACAGCCTGCGCCCGGTCGACGCCATCGACGCCTTCCCGCCCGGCGTGCAGGCTCGCGGCGACTGGTACGACGAGATGCTGATCTCGGGCGATCTGATCGTGGTCGTGGGCTACAGCTATTCGCGCGGCGGCACCGAGATCAACCGCTTCCGCATCGCGCCGGACGGCCGGCTGAGCTTCGTCGATTCCCACCACCTGAAATCGAGCGACTACTACTCGAGCCGCAATTTCGCCTCGCGCCTGATCGGCGACCAGCTGATCGTCTACACGCCGCTGTATTTCGGTCGGAGCCGGGATCCGCTGGACTCCCTGCCGGGGCTCAGCCGCTGGACGCCCGACCGCAACGGGCCCCGCTATCGGCGCATCGCCTCGGCCCGCGAGGTCTATGTCCCGGCGCCCATGCGCGCCGAGGGAGCGGGCGGCGTCGAGGCCCTGCACAGCGTCATCCGCTGCGACCTGACGGCGGCCGAACTGGACTGCGCCGCCACGGTGGTGCTGGGCCCGTCGGGCCGGACCTTCTTCGTCTCGACCAACGCGGTCTACGTCTGGGTGAGCTCGCAGTGGAACTGGCGCGACGAGGGCCCGGCCTATCTGTACCGCATGCCCCTGGACGGCGGCCGGCCGTCGGCCGTGCAGGTGCGCGGCGGCCCGGTCGACCAGTTCTCCTTCCACGCCAATGTCCCGGCCAGCCGGCTGGACATCCTGGTCACCGAACTGTCGGGCGGCGACGCCATGTGGGCGCCGGAATTCGCCCGGGGCCAGCCGGGCCTGCTGCAGCTGCCGACCAGCCGCTTCGGCGACGGCTCGGGCGCCGCCCTGCCGTCCGACTACCGCCCGCTGCCCGGCGGCCGGTACATCAATGTGGCGCACAACCGGTTCGTCGGCGACTGGCTGCTGTACGCGCTCAATCCCCAGATCACCACCGAGCGCGGGGCCCAGCTGGTGGCCGCGCCGCTCGCCGGCGGGTCGCCGGTGATCTTCCCTATGCCGGCGCGCGTCGATCGCATCGAACAACTGGGCGCCGACGCCCTGGCCGTGGGCGGCGCCGACGAGAGCGGCGGCGGGGTGATGTTCACCACCATCGACCTGACCTCCGGACAGCTGCCGCTGCTGGGCGACCGGTTCGCCGATCCGGCCGCGTGGGAGTCGGAGTCGCGCAGCCACGCCTTCTTCTACCGGCCCGATCCGGCCTCGCCCGACGGCGCCGATGGCCTGCTGGGCCTGCCGGTGCTGCGCACCCTTCAGCCCGACGCCCGGCACGGCCAGGCGCGCGCTCTGGGCGAGGTGATGTTCGTGCGCCGCGATGCGCGCCGCCTGTCCGACTTCGGCCGCCTGAGCGCCAGCGACGTCCCGCCCGCCGACGACGGCTGCCAGGCCTCGTGCGTCGACTGGTACGGCAACGCCCGCCCGATCTTCCTGGGCGACCGGGTGTTCGCCCTGCTGGGCTACGAGCTGGTCGAGGGCGAGGCGGCCGGGGCGGCCATCCGCGAGGTGCGGCGGGTCGACTTCAGTCCGGGCGCGCAGAGCGGCCGGAAATAAGGGCTGCGCGCTCCTCGGGCGTGATCATCCGCCAGCGGCCCTCCGGCAGCTTGCCCAGCCGGATCGGGCCGACCCGCACGCGAAACAGGTCGGTGACCTCCAGCCCGACCATCTCGCACATGCGGCGGATCTGGCGATTGCGACCCTCGGTCAGGGTGAAGCGCAGGCGCTGCGGCGCCATCGGCTCGACCCGGGCGCGCTTGAGCACCCGCCCGTCCAGCATCAGGCCGTGACGCAGGGTCTTCAGCTTCTGCTCGGTGACCTCGCCGGCCACCCGGACGAGGTATTCCTTGTCGAGGGTCGACTGGGGCCCGATCACCGCCTTGGCCACGACGCCGTCGGACGACAGCAGCAGCAGCCCGCGCGAATCCTCGTCCAGCCGCCCGACCGGCGGCAGGGAGGCGTCGGCCGCCGGCGCCTCGCCGTCGCCCACCCGGTTGGCCGCGGTCAGCAGGCGCACCGCCGGCGTCTTGCCCGGCTCGGGCTGGCCCGAGACGTAGCCGACCGGCTTGTGCAGGGCGATGGTCACTCCGGCCGCCAGGGCGGCGGTGGCCGTGTCGGCCAGGGTCAGGGTCTGGCCCGGCTCGATCTTGCGGCCCGGGTCGGTGACCACCGACCCGTCGATCGACACCAGCCCCCGGCCGATCAGGTCTTCGGCCTCCCGCCGCGAGCACACGCCGGACTGGCCCAGCCATTTGTTGATCCGCTGGGGCGCATCGCCATCGAAGGTCCGGGTCCAGGCCATGGGCGTCTCTAGGCCGGTCGCGCCGGGCGGGGCAAGCGGCTCACGGCCGGCGGAAGATCAGGCTGAGATTGTTGGCCGGCATCGGCACGCGCAGGGCGAAGACCAGGCCGTGACGGGCCGCCTCGGCCTTCACCGCCTCCAGCTCGCGCAGGCCCCAGGCCGGATCGCGGGCCTTCAGGCTGTCGTCGAAGGCCGCGTTGCTGGGGGCCAGGGGGACCTCCGGATCCCGGTACGGGCCGTACAGGTACAGCGCGCCGCCGGGGACCAGCACCTGGGCCGCGCCGGCCATCAGGCCCCCGGTCGCGGCCCACGGGCTGATGTGGACCATGTTGATGCAGACCACCGCCTCGAACCGTTCGTCCGGCCAGCTGGCCGGATCGGCCGCGTCCAGGGCGATCGGTTCCAGCAGGTTCGGCGCCCCGGCCGCTGCGCGCCAGGCCGCGATGCTGGCCCGGGCGGACGCGTCCGGATCGCTGGGCCGCCAACGCCACCGCGGCTGGGCGCGAGCGGCGGCCGTCGCGTGCTCACCGGCCCCCGAGGCGACCTCCAGCACCCGCGCGTCGGCGGCCAGATGCGCCTTCAGCACCGCGAGGATCGGCAGCAGGTTCCGCGCCGTCGCCGGCGAGCTCAGCGCCCCGGCCGGGGCCGGGGGAAGAAGGGGTCCGGTCATGCCCGTGTGCATAGCTTCGACCGGCGCGCAGCGCCATTGCACGGATGTGTCGCGGTTGACCCTCGGGCCCCAGGGCCTATATCTGAGTACATCCGACACCGTCGTGAATCGAACCAACGCTCGCGCGTGTGCGTGTGGGCGGAATTTTCGTTTTCGCCGCGCGGCGTTCGCGCGGATATCCCTCGACCCGGCGGCCTCGGCCCTCGGGTTTATTCAGATCAACCCTCGAAGGAGACATCTTGTACGCAAGAAACGCCGCCGCCCGACCCGCTAAACCCCGCAACAACTACCGTCAGCGCGTGCCGATCCGCGCGCGCCTCGGCTTGGCCATGCGCCGCGACATGGATTTCGGCGCCCTGGGCGACGTCGAGCAGCTGATGCAGAGCGAGGGCCTGGCCATGGCCCCGATCTCGACCGGCGACGCCTCGATGACCGTCAACGGCGTGACCGTCCTGCCGACCGCCGAGGTCGGGGACATCGAGCGCGGCGAGGTCGCCGGCCTGGTCCTGCCGGGCGGCCAGTCCGATTCGGCCGGCGAGGCCAAGCTGGACAAGCTGGTCGCCGCGGCCCGCGCGCGTGGTTTGCCGGTGCTGGCGTTCGGCGAGGGCGTGGCCCAGGCGGCCCGCGCCTGGGGCGCCGATCTGGCCCCGGTGGCCGACGCTCCCGGCGCCGTGTTCGGCGGCGACGAGGTGACGCCGGTGCGTGACCGCGAACAGCTCGCCCTGGTCGCCTCGACCCTCGGCTGAGACCGGCCCGCGGCCCCGCTTGAACTCAAGCGGGGCCGTGCGCATTTACGGTCAAAGCAAGGAGGCTCGACATGAAGGGCTACATCGTCGACATCGAAAAAGAGACTGTCGACAACACCGACTTTCGTCGCGTGCTGTACACCGGCAAACATCTTCAGCTGGTGCTGATGGCGCTCAAGGGCGGCGAGGAGATCGGCGAGGAGGTCCACGAGGGCCACGACCAGTTCTTCCGCATCGAGGAAGGCGCCGGCAAGGTGCTGATCGACGGCGTCGAGACCCCGATCAAGGACGACGACATCGTCATCGTCCCGGCCGGCGCGCGGCACAATGTGACCGCCGGGCCCGAGGGTCTGTAGCTCTACACCCTGGACGGTCCGCCCGTGCACCGCGACGGGGTGGTGCATCCGACCCAGCGGGCGGCCGAGTCGGACGAGGAACATTTCGACGGCAAGACGACCGAATAGGTCTCAGGCGCGCTCCAGCGCCTGCTGGTCCCCCCGGCCCAGCGGGTCGGGCAGGGGCTCGCCGTCGGGCACGAACTGCAGCGACACCGAGTTGATGCAGTAGCGCAGGCCGGTCGGCGGCGGTCCGTCGGGGAATACGTGTCCCTGGTGGCTGCCGCACCGGGCGCAGACGATTTCGGTGCGCACCATGCCGTACGAGGTGTCCGTCACCGTTCGGGTATGGGCCGGATCGAACGGCGCGGTGAAGCTGGGCCAGCCGGTGCCGCTCTCGAACTTCTCGCCGCCCCGGAACAGCGGCAGGCCGCACAGCCGGCAGGCGAACACCCCGCTGCGCTTCTCCTCCAGCAGCACGCCGCAGAACGGCGCCTCGGTGCCGTGCTGCAACAGCACCCGTTTCTCGTCGGGAGTCAGGCCGTGCTCAAGGGCGACGGCCTGGCTTTCGCTGGGCGCGGTGAGATCGAATCCGGAGGGCGAGCGGGTGGGGGCGGGCGCGTCGGTCATGCCATGCACATGACCACGGCCGCGCCCGATTTCCAGACCCCGATCAGCCGCCGAAGCGGCTGGCGACCCAGGCCCGCACCGCCGCCTCGTCGGTGGCGTTGCCGGTGTAGGTCATGTCCGCGGCCGGCACGTGAGGCTCGTTGCTGCCGCGCGGGCGGCCGATCCACGCCTTGTGGCCATAGGACAGCCGGCCGTAGTTCGACGGCAGCGGCAGGACGGTCGGCTCGATGAAGATCGAGTCCGCGCCGGTGGCCGAGCCGGCCTGCTGCACGTTCGGCAGCGCCTTGAGCACGTCGACCAGGGCCAGGCAGCCGCCGGTGCAGCCGCCGTCGGTCAGGACGATGACCCGACCCTGCATCGGGTTGGTCGCGCCTTCGGCGGCCGCCGGCTGCGGCGCCGGGCGGGTGAAGCTGGGCTGGCCGGCGGCGATGGCGGCGTCATAGGCGGCCACGGTGGCCTCCACGTCGGCCACCACGCCCGGGTTGCTGTTGGCGAAGTGCAGGTCGGCCTGCATCCGGCCCAGGGTGTCGGCGAACCACTGGCGGTTGGCCGGGGTGGCCCGGTGGACCAGCTGTCCGCCCGACGGCTGGGCGCCCTGGACGAACTCCGGCGTCCACAGCCGGTTGATCACGCGATAGCCGAAGGCGGTGGCGTTCAAGGACGAACCGTCGGCGCCGCGCAGGTCCAGCACCACGTTCGGCGCGGCCTGGATCTGGGCGCGGTGCTGCTCCAGCTGGGCCAGGAAGGCGTCCCACGGCGCCGAATCGGACAGGCTGTTGACGCTGATCCAGTAGCCGCCGTTCCACGCCTCGACGGTCAGCGGATTGGCCGACGGGGTGAACACCGAGGCCCGATAGGCGGCCTCGCGGTCGGCCGGGGTCGCCGGCTCCATGCGCACGTCGACGGTGCGATTGCGCCGGCCGTCGCGCCACTGGCACTCGGACGGCATGCTGCCGTCGAACGGATTGCCGCGATCCCAGAACAGATAGGGCGCCGTGCGCACCCGGTCGGCTTCCAGCTGCAGGTCGCCCTCGAACCCGTCCAGCCGGCGGGCGGCGAATTCCTCGGCCGGCACGCCGTCGCACGACACCAGCGTGGCGCCCAGCGGCGGGGTGCGGCGCGCCCCTTCCTTGACCCACGAGACGACATAGCCGCCATCCCGCCAGGCGGTGGCGAAATTCGGCCAGGCGAAGGCTTCCCACGGCGCCGGGCGATCCCAGCTGGGCTCCAGCTCGATGTTGGAATCGCGGAAGCCGTTGCCGTAGGCGCGCAGCACATAGGCGTAGGCGTTGGGGCTGTTGACCTGCGACAGGCGCTCGCGGGCTTCGGCCAGGCCGGCGTCCAGCCAGCTGCGGAAAGCGGCGCTGTCCTGGTCGACGACGGCCGCCGGGTGATTGTCGCGCAGGGCGGCGTGCGCGGCGGTCAGGTCCTGTTCGGCCGCGGCCCGCCAGTCCTGCGCCATCGCGGCGCCGGCCAGGAAGGTGGAGGCGAGGGCGGCGGTGGCGAGGGCGAGACGTCTCATGGCGGCGCTCCAGTGGTCTGGTACGGAAAATCCAGCCACGGGTTAAAGCGGGCGAGCGCCCGTTTGCCAACCCCGAACACCCCGTCTAGACCACGCCGGTCGCCGAACCAGCAGCGCGGAAGCCTCAATGTTCTCGAAGATTCTCATCGCCAATCGCGGCGAGATCGCGGTCCGGATCATCCGCACCTGCCGGCGCATGGGCATCAGGACGGTGCAGGTCTATTCCGAGGCCGACGCCGGCTCGCTGGCCGTCGAGATGGCCGACGAGGCGGTGCTGATCGGCCCGGCGCCGGCGGCCCAGTCGTACCTGCTGGCCGATCGCATCGTCGAGGCGGTGCGCCAGACCGGGGCCGAGGCGGTCCACCCGGGCTTCGGCTTCCTGTCCGAGAACCCGGCCTTCGCCCGCCGGCTGGAGGCCGAGGGCATCGCCTTCATCGGTCCCAACCCCCACGCCATCGAGGCGATGGGCGACAAGATCACGTCCAAGAAATTCGCCGCCGAGGCCGGCGTCTCGACCGTCCCCGGCCACATGGGCCTCATCGAGACGCCCGAGGAGGCCGTGCGCATCGCCCGCGAGATCGGCTATCCGGTGATGATCAAGGCGTCCGCCGGCGGCGGCGGCAAGGGCATCCGCGTCGCCCGCTCGGACGCCGACATGGCCGAGGGTTTCGCCGCGGTGAAGGCCGAGGCCAGCAACGCTTTCGGCGACGACCGGGTGTTCCTCGAGAAATTCATCGAGAACCCGCGCCACATCGAGATCCAGGTGCTGGGCGACAAGCACGGCAACATCGTCCATCTGTTCGAGCGCGAATGCTCGATCCAGCGGCGCAACCAGAAGGTCGTCGAGGAGGCCCCCAGCCCGCTGCTGGACGAGGCCACCCGCCAGGCCATGGGGGCCCAGGCGGTCGCCCTGGCCCGGGCGGTGAACTATGACTCCGCCGGCACCGTCGAGTTCGTCGCCGGCCAGGACAAGTCGTTCTATTTCCTCGAGATGAACACCCGTCTTCAGGTCGAGCATCCGGTCACCGAGCTGATCACCGGCGTCGATCTGGTCGAACAGATGATCCGCTCGGCGGCCGGCGAGACGCTGGCCCTGAAACAGGACGAGCTGAAGATCGACGGCTGGGCCATCGAGAGCCGCATCTACGCCGAGGATCCCTATCGCAACTTCCTGCCGTCGATCGGGCGGCTGGTCCGCTATGCGACTCCGCAGGAGGGCGACCGCGGCGGCTATGTGGTGCGCAACGACTCCGGCGTCCGCGAGGGCGACGAGATCTCGATGTTCTACGACCCCATGATCGCCAAGCTGTGCGCCTGGGCCCCGACCCGCGCCGGGGCGGTCGAGGGCATGGCCCGGGCGCTGGAGGACACCCATCTGGAGGGGCTGGGGCACAATACGCCGTTCCTGTCGGCCGTGATGGACCAGCCGCGGTTCCGCGACGGGGCCCTGTCGACGGCCTACATCGCCGAGGAATTCCCCGACGGTTTCGACGGCCTGCCGCCAGACGACTTCCAGCGCGACGTGATGACCGCCGCCGCCATGTGGATGCACGGGGTGCTGGCGGAGCAGGCGGAGACGCCGCTGGAGCGCGACGAATGGGTCGTGCTGATCGATCGGCAGCCGCGCGACGTGCGCCTGGCCGGCATCGACGACGCCCTGCGCCTGGAGATCCCCGGCGAGGGCCGCGACCTGAGCCTGTCCGACATCGACTGGCGTCCGGGCCTGGCGCAGTTCCGCGGCGTGCTGGACGGCCGCCCGTTCACCGCCGAGGTGCGCCGGGCGCCCGACGGCTTCGTCATCCGCCACCGCGCCGCCCGGGCCCGGGTACGGGTGCTGACCCCGCGCATCGCCGAACTGTACGCCCGCCTGCCCGAGAAGGCGCCGGCGGACACCTCCAAGCTGATCGTCTCGCCGATGCCCGGCCTGATCGTCTCGATCGACGTGACCCCCGGCCAGGAGGTCAAGAGCGGCGAGACGGTCGCGGTGATCGAGGCGATGAAGATGCAGAACATCCTCAAGGCCGAGCACGACGGAGTGGTGAAGTCGGTCCACGGCCAGGCGGGCGACAGCGTCGCCGCCGACGAGGTGCTGGTCGAGTTCGAATAGGGGTCGATCCGTAGTTCCCCCTCGGGACAATCCCGAGGTGGCGAGGTCCGGAGGCGGGGCGCACACCACGCGCGTCGTTATCTGGACGCCTCGCCATGAAGACCCTGCTGCTCGCCTCCGCCGCCCTTGTCTCCCTCGCCGCCGCCCCGGCCGTGGCCGACGAGGCCGGGCCGCCGCAGTCGCCGCACGCCGACGACCCGGCCAATCCGACCCTGATGGATGTCATCGTGGTCACCGGGGTGCGGACCCTGACCCCGGCGGTGCAGGTCCAGCGGCCCGACGCCCGACCGGTCGAGGGCCCCGACGCCTCGGCCCTGCTCAGCCGGGTGCCCGGCGCCGCCCGCATCGGCAACGGGGCCCTGTCCGGCCAGGTCCAGTACCGGGGCCTGTTCGGCCCGCGGCTGAATGTCCGCATCGACGGCCAGGGCTTCGCCTCGGGCGGGCCGAACCTGATGGATCCCCCGCTACACTACGCTCCGGTTCCGCTGATCTCGGCGCTCGAGGTCGACCGCGGCGTCGGGCCCGTGCGCGACGGGCCGGGACTGGCCGGCGGGGTTAATGCGGTGTTCAAGCGGGTCGGCTTCGAGCCGGGCGCCGGGACGCTGGTTCCGGACTGGGACCTGACCGTGCTGGGCCGCACGGCCGATGACGGCTTCGCCGCCGGTGGCGTGGTCGGGGCGGCCAGCGACCGGTTTCGCTTCAATCTGATCGGCGCCTGGGAGTCCGGCTCGGACCTGACCGTGCCCGCCGGGACCCTGGCGGGCACCCGCTACGAGCGCGGCGTCTATGGCCTGTCCGCCGGGATGCGCGGCGGCGACCACGAGCTCGGCCTGGACATCCGCCGGCAGCACACCGGCCCGACCGGCAACCCGCCGTTCGCCATGGACATCCGCTATTTCGACACCGACGCAGCGCGCCTGACCTATCACGGCCTGCTGGCCGGGGTGGACCTCGACCTGGCGCTGGGCGTGTCGCAGGTCGACCACGCGATGAACAATTTCGACCTGCGTCCGGCTCCTCCGTCGGCCGCCCGGCGCGAAACCCTGGCCGCGGCCGACACGGTCAGCTTCGCCGCCGCCGCCGCCCTGGCGGTCGGGCCCGGGACCCTGCGGCTGGGGGCCGATGTCGAACAGGTCGACCGCCATGTCCGGATCACCAATCCGGACAATCCCGGCTTCGTCATCGACAGCTTGCCGGACATCGCCACCGAGCGACACGGCCTGTTCGCCGAATGGACCGGCCCTCTCGGCCCGGTCCAGGGCGAGCTGGGCCTGCGCGTGGATCGCCACCGGGCTGAGGCGAGCCTGGCCCGCACCGGAGCGGCCGTGCCGGCCGGTCCCGTCGCCCTGGCCGCGGCCTTCAATGCGGCGGACCGCACGCACGAGGACACCACGGTCGACGCCGTCGCCCGGCTGTGGACCGAGGGCGGGGAGGGGCCGTCATGGCGGCTGACCCTGGCCCGCAAGACGCGCGCGCCGGGCTTTGTCGAACGCTTCGCCTGGCTGCCGACCGAGGCCAGCGGCGGGCTCGCCGACGGCAACATCTATGTCGGGGATCTGAACCTGCGGCCCGAAACGGCGTGGAGCGTCGAGGCCGGCTTCGACCATGCGTTTGGCCGCTACTACCTGCGGCCGACGGTCTTCGTGCGCGAGATCGACGACTACATCCAGGGCGTGCCGTTCGACGACACCCCAGGCGTCGTCGACACCCCGCAGGAAATGGTCGCGGCGATGAACGGCGACCCGACCCCTCTGCGCTTCGCCAATGTCGGGGCCCGGCTGTACGGGGTCGACGTGGCCGCCGGGGCGCGGCTGGACGACCGCTGGCGGGTCGATCTGGTGGCCGCCTGGGTGCGCGGCGAGCGCACCGACATCGACGACAACCTCTATCGGGTCGCGCCGCCCAGCCTGACCGCCGCCCTGACCCGCGAGGGCGACGGCTGGTCGGTCACGCTGGAGACCCGCTGGGCCGACGGCCAGGACCGCGTCTCGGCGACCAACGGGGAGCAGCCGAGCGACAGCTGGACGACGGCCAGCCTCTACGGCGACTGGATGGTGCGGCCGGGCGTCACCCTGGCCGCCGGGGTCGAGAACCTGTTCGACGCGGACTATGCCGAACACCTGGCCGGGCTGAACCGCATTCCCGGCTCCGCCGTGGCGGTCGGCGAACGCCTGCCCGGCGCCGGGCGCGGGGCCTTCGTGCGGCTCAGCTGGGCGCGCTAGGGGGGGGCGGCGCGCGCCGCCCCCAGGCCGGCGCAGGACGGCGCCGCCGGGGCCGCGGCGCGCCGGACCGCCGCCCGGGCGGTGATGTCGGCACATTCCATCATGTAGTCGACATAGTCCTGCGGCGTCGGCTCGTGGGCGGGCGGCAGGTTCGGCCCGCTGTTGAAGGCCTGCTGGCGCGCCTCGGAGGACAGGCCCATCCGGCCGCCGTGGATGACCAGATCCGAGAACGGGATCTCCGGCGTGCTGGCGAACCGCTCGTTGATCTGGGCCGGCATGCGATCGGGGACCTGGCGGGCCCGGCCCATGGTGCGGTGGCATTCCAGGGCCCGCAGCATCAGGGCCTCGGGCTCGAGGGCGGCGACGGTCGAAGCGGGCTCGGCGGCCGGGGCGTCGGCGGACCGGCCATCGCCGCAGGCCGACAGGGCCAGGGCGGCGACAACGGCGACGGCGGCCGGGACGATCAGGGAAACACGGACGGACATGGGACTCCTCGCGAGACAGGGATGAAGCGCCGGATGCGGCTGGCTGGCTTCTAGGCGGGGAGGCGGCGGCGCGCGGCGCCATGGATATGGGGCTAGAGGGTCAGCTGTCCGCGCCGCACGGCGGCGAACACCGCCTCGCCGCGCGAGTTGACCTGCAGCTTGCGATAGATCGCCTTGACGTGGTCGCCGACGGTCAGCGGCGAGATGCCCAGTTCGCGCGCGGCCGACTTATAGCTGTGTCCGCGCGAGAACAGGGCCAGCAGCTCGGTCTCGCGCGGCGTCAGGCGCTCGCCGGCCGGGGGCGTCGGGGTTTGCGGAGCCCGAAACCGCTCCAGCAGAAAGACCGCGGCGGCCGGGCTGATCGGGGCGCCGCCGTCCAGCGTCTGGCGCACGGCGTCGAGCACCGTCGCGGCCGGGCTGTCCTTGAGCAGGTATCCATCGGCCCCGGCCGCCAGCGCCGCCAGCACCGTCTCGCGGTCGCCGAAGGCGGTGATCACCAGGGAGCGGGCGCCCTGGGCCTTCAGCCGCGGGATCAGGTCTAGCCCGCTGCCGTCGGGCAGGCCCAGGTCGGTCAGCACCAGTTCGGGATTCGCGGCCAGCAGGTCGTCGACCTCGGCGAGGCGCGCGGCCACGGCGCAGACTTCCAGATCCGGCGCGGCGGCGAGCACCTCCAGCAGATGCTCTCGCACCGGCGCGCTGTCCTCCAGCAGCCCGATGCGGCGCGGCGCGGCGGCGGCGCTCACGCCGCCAGCCTCGTCGCGGGCGACAGGGGCGCGCGCAGCACCACCCGCAGGCCGGGCCCGGCGTCCTCGAAGGCGAGGGCGCCGCCCACGGCCTCGGCCCGCGCCCGCAGGTTGCCCAGGCCGTGACCGCCGCCCGGGGCGGGGTCGGCCAGGCCGCGGCCGTTGTCGGCCACCGCGACCTCCAGTTCCCCGTCCTGGTCGCGCACCGTCACGGAGATCCGGTCGCCGCCGGAATGCTTCATCGCGTTGGTCACCGCCTCCTGCAGGATGCGGAACACCTGCAGGGCGTCGGCCGGCGACAGATCGGCCGAGCCGCCCCGCTCGATCCGCCAGTCGAAGGCGAAGCCGGCGTCCTCCACGCGCGGCCGGACCCGACTGTCGAACACCGCCAACATGGCGTCCAGCGAGGCGCCCGGGTCGTCGACCGAATCGATCATCAGGCGGATCTCGTCCATCACCCCCTGGAGGCCCTCGGCCACCCGCTGATTGTCGACCGCGCCGCGCCGCACCGACAGCAGCAGGCCCATCAGCTGGCCGCCGACCCCGTCGTGCATGTCGCGCATCAGCCGCCGGCGCTCCTCGCCGCGCGCCTGCCGCTGGACCAGCTCGCGTTCGCGGGCGTGGGCCTCGGCCAGTTCGACCTCGCGCCGCTTCAGCCGCTTCTCCAGCAAGGCGTTCAGGTCCACCGCCGAACGGAACAGGGTGAAGTTCCGCTGCACGAAGGCGGCGACGAAGGCCAGCAGCAGCAGAGGCGCCGCGTCAGCCAGGTAACCGCCGGCCAGCAGGCCGAACCGCTCGCCCACCCCGTCCAGCGCCAGGCAGACGGCGCACACCGACAGCAGGGCGGCCTCCAGATGGCGATCCTCCTCGGCCGTGGCGAAGTGCCAGACCAGGCGCGCGGTCACCAGCAGGCCAGCCGCCAGCGAGAACCAGGCCCAGGCCTCCGACGCCAGATCGAAGCCCAGCGGCATGGGCAGCCAATGCAGGCTGGCCAGGACCCCGAGGTTGAACAGGACCCAGATCGCCTCGACCGCCGACTGGCCCCACGGCAGCGGCCGCCCGGTCCAGGCGTCGATGAAGCACAGCAGGGCCGAAGCCAGCAGGGTGTTGATGGCGAAGAAGGCCGCCATCCGGCCCATGCCGCCGAACGGCAGGTCGAAGATCAGCCCGTAGGCGGCGAAGGCGGTCCACGACCAGCACAGCACCATCAGCCACGCCGCCAGCCGCCGGTCGCGGGCGCGGAACACCATGATCAGGGCGAACAGGCCGAGGATGAAGGTCAGCACGCCCCCGACCAGCCGGTATTCGGTGATCTGCCAGAAGCGCAGGGCGGTGGCGTCGCGCACCTGCTCCCACGGGCCCAGCAGGGGCGCGACCAGATCGGTGTAGGGGAAGCCGTGGCGCACGGTGATCCACGAGATCTCGTTCTCGCCGGCGCGCAGCACGCCGGCCGGCAGGTGCACCAGCCACGGCCGCTGGCCGTGGAAGGTCTGTTCGCCGAAGGTCATCGCGCCGCGCTGGTGCACGATCGAGCCGTTGACCCGGATGATGAAATTGTCGGCCTGCTGGAAGGCGACCAGGCCCAGGCCGGCGGCCGGCGGTTCATCCAGCTCGAACCAGGTGCGCAGCGACAGATAGGCCGGGTCGCAGCAGTCGGTATGGGGCAGGTCGATCTTGTCGTGGGCCGCGCCGTCGGCGGCCGAGGTCGCCGGCGCCTTCAGCTCGGCCAGTTCGGCCCGCGTGGTGTCGATCCGGGCGATCGAGTCCAGCTGGCCGCGCGGACCCCAGGGGGCCGAGAACAGTCCCCAGAAGACGCCCTGCGCCAGCAGAACCATCAACCCGAGACGGATCAGACGACGCATCCGTCCCGCGCTCCCGCCGGCCGCTGCCCTCATCACGCCTCCCCGAGAAACCGACGTTTTCCGCCCTTTATGGCGAAGCTCTTGTGCGACGCAACACGAACTTTGCGCGCCACCCCCATATCCATGGTGCTGCGATGCCGCGGCGCGTGGCCCTAGGAGGGCGAGCGGGCGATCCGGCCCGATCCTTCCTCCCGAGGACCTTTCGATGACCAAGATTCTGCTCGCGGCCGCCGCGGCCGCCGCGGCCCTGCTGGCCGGCCCGGCCCTGGCCCAGTCGGCCCACCTGACGGCCAATTTCGGCGAGATTCGCCTGAACTCCGGTTTCACTCCCGATCCTTACCGGGTGAGCCTGACGGCCGGCGGTTCGATCGACGCCTATGCCGACACCCATCTGCCCGGCTCGTGCGTCGGCGCCATCAGCAATGCGCCGGACTTCGAGGTCACCTACAGCGCCGGCGGGCTGCCGCTGGTGTTCCGCACCCTGTCGTCGCGCGACACCACCCTGATCATCAACGGCCCGGACGGCCGCTGGTACTGCGACGACGACAGCTACGGCGACGGCGACGCCGAGGTCCGGTTCAACCGGCCGCAGAGCGGCGTCTACGACATCTGGGTGGGCGTCTATGGCGGCGGCACGGCGCCGGCCACCCTGGTCATCACCGAAGTCCCCTGATCCGACGTCCTGAACCGCCCCCGGTCCGTCCGGGGGCGGTCGCTATTCGCGAAAGCCCAATCCCATGTCCCAAGATCCCATCACCGTGACCACGCGGACTTCGTGGCTCTCCCGGCTCGGCTCGGCCTTTGGCGGCGTGCTGACCGGCCTGGCCCTGATCGTCGCCGCCATCGCCCTGCTGGCCTGGAACGAGGGCCGCTCGGTCCAGTCGATCCGCGCCTCCGGCGAAGGCGCGCGCGCCGTGCAGAGCGTGGCCGCCGACCGCGTCGATCCGGCCAATGAGGGTCGGCTGGTCCATGTCTCGGCCCCGGTCGTCGCCGCCGATCCGGTGCGCGATCCCGACCTGGGAATCGCGGCCGACGGCCTCGTGCTGGCCCGCCGGGTCGAGGTCTACCAGTGGGTCGAGACCAGCCGCACCGAAACCCGCACCCGCATGGGCGGCGGCGAGGAAACCGTCACCACCTACAGCTACGACCGCCAGTGGAGCGCCGCGCCGCAGGACTCCAGCCAGTTCCACCAGGTCGCCGGGCACGAGAATCCGACGCCGCCGGTCAAGGCCGGGACCTTCCGCGTCGAGCAGGCCCGGCTGGGCGCCTTCACCGTGGACGAGTCGGTGCTGGGCCAGGTCTCGGCCGATCGCCCGCTGACGCCCACGGCCGAGCAGGCCGCCGCCGCCTCGACCGCCCTGTCGCGCCCGACGCGGGTGCACGACGGAGCCCTATATGTCGGCGCCGACCCCGCCGCCCCGGCGGTCGGCGACCTGCGCGTGACCTGGCTGAGCGCGCCGCAGAACACGACCCTCAGCGTGGTCGCCGCCCAGACCGCCGGCGCGCTCAAGCCGTGGCCGACGCGGGCCGGGTCGCCCCTGCTGCTGGTCCGGACCGGGCCCGCCTCGCCCGAGCAGATGTTCGCCCAGGCCGAGGCGGCCAACCAGACCCTGACCTGGATCCTGCGGGCCGTGGGGCTGGTGGCCATGATCGCCGCCTTCGGCATGGTGCTGGGCCCGCTTGGCGTGCTGGCCGACGTCGTGCCGCTGTTTGGAACCATCGTGCGGACCGGAACCGGCCTGGTCGCCGGGGCCGCCGGCCTGCTGGTCAGCGTGGTCGTCGTGGCCCTGTCCTGGATCGCCTACCGGCCGCTGGTCGGGGTCGCCCTGCTGGTGTTCGGCGCCGCGGCCGCCGGCCTGGTGCTGTTCGCCCGCCGTCGCCGCTGACGGGGCGGGGGAATGGGGCCGCCGCCCCATCCCCCAAGCCTCAGGCCGCCATCACGGTCGGCCGCACGATCACCTCGTTCACGTCGATGTCGTCCGGCTGCTCGATGGCGAACCGCACCGCCCTGGCGATGGCGTCGGCCGGGATCGCCGTCTTGCGGAACTCGGCGATGAAGGCCGCGGTCGGGCCGTGGGTGATGGTGTCGGCCAGCTCCGACTCCGTCGGCCCGGGCGAGACCACCGAAACCCGCACCCGTTTGGTTTCCAGCCTCAGGCCCTCGGAAATGGCGCGCACGGCGAACTTCGTGCCGCAATAGACCGCCGCCGAGGGCAGCACCTGATGGCCGGCGGTCGAGGCGATGTTGACGATCTGGCCGCCGCCCTGCGCCTCCATCACCGGCAGGGCCGCCGCGATGCCGTACAGCACGCCGCGGATGTTGACGTCGATCATCCGGTCCCATTCGTCGACCTTCAGCGCCGCCAGCGGCGACAGGGGCATCAGGCCGGCGTTGTTGACCAGCACGTCGACCCGGCCG
>CAZQBJ010000017.1:0-18892 GCA_964591465.1 uncultured Brevundimonas sp. | reverse complement strand
AGCTTCCGCGACTACAGCGCCCTGATCGAGGGGGTCGACGGGGTCGACGAACGCCAGGCCATGACCGCCGCCCTGACGACCAATGTGACCCGTGTCTTCCGCGAGCCGCACCATATCGACCACCTGCGCGACAAGGTTATGCCGGTCCTCGCCGAGCGGGCCCGCGCCGGCGGCCGGGTGCGGCTGTGGTCGGCCGCCTGTTCCAACGGTCAGGAGCCCTATTCGATGGCCCTGACCGTCCTCGGCGCGCTGCCCGAGGCGGCGCAGCTGGACGTGCGCATCCTGGCGACCGACATCGATCCGAACATGGTCGCCGAGGGCCGTCAGGGCCTGTACCGCGAGGACGCCCTGGAGCCGGTGCCGCCGGCCCTGCGCCAGCGCTGGTTCCACAAGACGGTCCACCAGGGTCAGACCCGCTGGTCGGCGGACGACGAACTGCGCCGCCTGGTCGCCTTCCGCGAGCTGAACCTGATCGGCGACTGGCCGATGAAGGGCCGCTTCGACGTCATCTTCTGCCGCAATGTGGTGATCTATTTCGACGAGGCGACGCAGGAGCGGGTGTGGAGCCGCTTCGTGCCGTACATGACGCCCGGCGCGACCCTGTACATCGGCCACTCCGAGCGGGTCACCGGCCCGGCGGCCGCCAGCCTGCGCACCGACGGCCTGACCACCTATCGCCTGGGAGCCGCCCGATGAGCGTGCGGGTGCTGGTGGTGGACGACTCCCCGACCATGCGCGGCCTGATCACGGCCGCCCTGCGCCGCGATCCGGAGATCGAGGTCATCGGCTCGGCCAACGACCCGCTGGAGGCGCGCGAGGCGATCAAGCGGCTGGACCCCGACGTCATCACCCTGGACGTCGAGATGCCGAACATGAACGGCCTGGAATTCCTCGAGAAGATCATGCGCCTGCGGCCGATGCCGGTCGTCATGGTCTCGACCCTGACCCAGCGGGGGGCCGAGGTGACGGTGGCCGCGCTCGAGCTGGGCGCGGTGGACTGCGTGGGCAAGCCCGGCGCCGGCATGACCGCCGTGCAGGCGTTCGGCGACCTGGCCGAA
The DNA here is from genome assembly GCA_964591465.1 of uncultured Brevundimonas sp. Taxonomy (GTDB): domain Bacteria; phylum Pseudomonadota; class Alphaproteobacteria; order Caulobacterales; family Caulobacteraceae; genus Brevundimonas. The sequence continues at coordinate 17,834 of CAZQBJ010000017.1, read as the reverse complement.
AAGGTCAAGGCGGCCGCTCGCTCGCGGGTCCGCCCGCGCGAGGAAGGCCGTACGGTGGACCGGCCGCAGAGCTATCGTCCGCGCGAGGACATGGTGCTGGCCATCGGCGCCTCCACCGGCGGGGTCGAGGCCCTGATCACCATCCTGTCGGGCTTTCCCGAGACCTGTCCGCCGACCCTGGTCACCCAGCACATGCCCGGGACCTTCACCCGCAGCTTCGCCGAACGGCTGGACAAGCTGTCCGGCGCGGTGGTGGCCGAGGCCGAGGACGGCGAACCGATCCGCCCCGGCCACGTCTATCTGGCGCCCGGCGGCGTCGCCCACCTGGAGATGACGGCATCGGCCACGCCGCGCTGTCGCCTGGTCCTCAGCGAGCCGGTCAACGGGCACCGACCGTCGGTGGACGTGCTGTTCGATTCGGTGGCCCGGGCCGGCCGTCCCGCCGTCGGGGTGATCCTCACCGGCATGGGCAAGGACGGCGCCCAGGGCCTGCTGCGCATGCGCGAGGCGGGCGCCCGGACCCTCGGCCAGGACGAGTCCACCTCGGTCGTCTACGGCATGCCCCGCGCGGCCTTCGAGATCGGCGCGGTCGAGCGCCAGCTTCCGCTGTCCCGCATGGGCGGCGCCATTCTTGACCTGTGTGCGGCCGAACGGCCGCGAGTGAGTATGTGATGCCTTCAGCTTCCGCCATCCGCACCCTCATCGTCGACGACCAGCTGTCCATGCGCGCGCTCATCCGCAACGGGCTGAACCAGATCGGCATCACCCAGACGCAGGAGGTCGCGGACGGTGAGGAGGCCCTGCGGGCGCTGATCACCCAGCCGGCGCACCTGATCATCTCGGACTTCAACATGCCCAAGCTGGACGGCCTGGGCCTGCTGCGGGCCGTGCGGGCGCACCCGCCGACCAAGGGCTCGGCCTTCATCATGCTGACCGGCCGGGCGGACCCGGAGCTGGTCCAGCGCGCGGTGCAGTTCGGGGTCAACAACTACCTGGTCAAGCCGTTCACCGTGGCCCAGCTGAAAAGCAAGATCGAAAGCGTGTTCGGCGCCCTGACATGACCTTGCGCGCCGCCGACATCGCGCCGGTGCGCATCCACGTCGGCCAGGGCGAGCACCATGTCTCGTCCGATCCGAACGTGTTGCTGACGACGATCCTCGGCAGCTGCGTCGCCCTGTGCCTGCGCGATCCGCAGGCCGGGGTCGGCGGCATGAATCATTTCCTCCTGCCCGAGCCGCGGGCCGGCGTGGAATCCTCGCGTCGCTACGGCGCCTACGCCATGGAGCTGCTGATCAACGACGTGCTCAAGGCCGGCGGCCGGCGCGACCGGCTGGAGGCCAAGCTGTTCGGCGGCGGCCGCATGTTCGACAGCCTGCAGGACGTCGGGCGGTTCAACGCCGACTTCGCCGAGCGCTACCTGCGCGACGAGGGCGTGCCGGTGGTCGGCGGCAGCCTGCGCGGCGTCGGCTCGCGCCGCATCCAGTACTGGCCGGTCAGCGGCCGGGCCCTCCAGCGGGCCGTGGCCGAATCGACCCCGGTGCAGCGTCCGGCGCCCTTGCCGGCGACCAGCGGCGCGGTGGAGCTGTTCTGATGGACGCCGTCGTCCCCCGTCGGGCCCTGGCCGCCCTGGCCGAGGAGCTGACCCGCGCCGGCGCGGGCGTGGAGGCCCTGTCCGGTCTCGTCTCGGCCTATGTGCGCGACTGTCCGCCCGAGCGCCGCGCGGCCGCCATCACCGAAGCCCAGGCCGTGGACGGTCTGGTCCAGCACCTTGAGGCGCTGGCCGGCTTCGCCCGCGCCCTGTCCGAAGGCCGGTCCGTCGATGCGGCCGCCGATGCGGTGACCCTGGCCGACCTGGCCCGCCGCCTGGCCGCCGACGATCCGCAGGACCCCGCCAACCCGCCGTCCGGCGATCTGGAGCTGTTCGACTAGGATGAGCCGCGCCATCCATCCCGACAGTCGCGTCAATCTGGAGCGCTCGACGCTCCTGCTTATCGACGACAATCCGCAGGCGCTCGATATCCTCAGCTCGATCGTCCACGGCTTCGGCGTCAAGGAGCAGATCAAGTGCGCCTCGGCCGTCGAGGCGGTCGGGGTGATCAAGCGGCGGCCGGTCGACCTGATCCTGATCGACTGCGCCATGCCCGAGATGGACGGCTACGACTTCGTCCGCTGGCTGCGCCGCGAGGGTCCCAAGAGCGCCTCCTACACCCCGGTCATCATGCTGACCGGCCACGCCGCGCCATCGGCCGTGCAGAAAAGCCGCGACTGCGGGGCCAGCTTCATCATCGCCAAGCCGCTCACCCCCCTGGTCCTTTTGCAGCGGATCGTCTGGCTGTCGCGCGACGAGCGCGAGTTCGTCGAATGCGAGACCTATGTCGGACCCGACCGCCGGGTGCGGAACTACGGGCCGCCGCTGGGCATGGCCGGGCGGCGCAAGGGCGACCTGTCGACCCACGTCGGGGCGGCGATCCAGGAAAACATGGACCAATCGGAGATCGACATGATGATGAAGCCCGTGAAGGTCTCGCTTTGACCGGCGCCCGCACGTTCCGGGTGACCACGTCGCTCGCCGACAAGATGAGCCGCCCCGGCGGCCGCACCGCCGCCGCGGCCCTGACCGCCGCCACGACCGCCCTGGAGGGCCACCGCGAGGCGGCCATGCAGACCCTGGTCGAGACGCTGGAGCAGCTTCAGGCCCTCGCCGCCGCGCGCGACGACGCCGAGCACGGGCAGGTCTACGAGCGGGCCGCCGCCCTGCTGGACCTGGCCGGCTTCTTCGAGACCGGGCCGCTTTACGACGCCGCCTACAGCCTGTGCGAGACCAGCGACGGCATGCGCGACAACGGCGCCTGGCACTGGCCGTCGATCGAGGTGCACCTGCAGGCCCTGGGCCTGATCCTGGCCGACGACTGCCGCGAGACCGAGGCGTCGCGGACCCTGCTGGAGGGGCTGGCCGGGGTGCGCGAGCGGCGGGCGCGCCGGGCCTGACGCCGGCCCCCTTGCGGAGCCGCCCCTTCGGCGTGTCAGAATGTCCTACCTGAAACCGGGTATTCCGCGGCCGCCCGCCGGCCGTCATCAGGTCCTGTTTCGGTTTCGTCGGGCGTCGGCCCGGGAGGGGAGGACATATGCCGGCCGATCCGTCCGCAGAGACGCCGCGCGGTCCCTGGCGCATCCTGCTGACCGAGGATGACGCGCCGGTTCGGACCCGGCTGGCGGCCCTGCTGGAAGCGTGGGACGGCGGCCGTCTGGTCGGGGTTTGCGCCAATCTGGCCGAGAGCCTGGCGGTGATCGAGGCTGAGCCGCTGGACCTGCTGATCACCGACCTGAAGCTGCCGGACGGCAACGGCATCGAGGGAATCCGCGCCCTGCGGCGGAAACAGCCCGAGGCCGAGGCCATGGTCATTTCGGTGCTGGCCGACGAGGCGGTGGTGCTGGAGGCCATCGAGGCCGGGGCCTCGGGCTATCTGCTCAAGGACGCCGACTCGCTGGACGTGACCGAGGCGGTCACCGAGCTGATGGCCGGCCGCTCGCCGATCTCGTCCCGCATCGCCCGGGTGCTGGTGCGCCGCCTTGGCGAGCGAACCACCCCCGCGCAACCGGCCCAGAACATGCTGACCGCCCGCGAGATGGACATCCTGTGGGGCGTGGCCAAGGGCTTCACCTACGCCGAGCTGGCCGAGCGGCTGGGCATCTCGCGCCAGACCGTGCCGGTCCATGTGCGCAACATCTATCGCAAGCTCGAGGCGTCGAACCGCTCCGAGGCGGTGTTCGAGGCCTCCCGCCTGGGGCTGATCAAGCTGTGAGGCCCCGCGCGGCGGAGATCGCGCGGGCCTGGCTGCCGCGCGCGCTGATCCTCGCGCTCAGCGTGGTCATGCTGGCGCTGGGGCCGAAGCTGCTGCACGCGCCGGTGCCTCAGGGCGCGATCGAGCTGGACACGGCCGAGCTGCACCTGTCGGACGGGACCACCGCCACGGTCCAGCTGCCGCACCGCTGGCCCAAGGAATTCGACGACGAGCCGGCCGAGGCGCGGTACCTGTTCACCGTGCCGCCCGCCGACGGCGAGGGGCCGCGCGTCGTGCTGATCCCCACCGCCCGGCTGCAAATGACCGCCCGGCTGGACGGCTATCTGCTCCACCGCAACACCCCCCGGCCCTCGGGCGAGAGCGCCGGGTTCTCGGTCATGATGCGCCTGCCCGGCGACGCCGGCGGCCAGCTGGAGATCACCCTGACCCGCGATGCGGGCATCGTCTCGGGCTATCTGTCGCCGGTCTATCTGGCGCCGGAGCGCAGCCTGGGCGCCGGCCGCTGGCTGTGGGTCATGGGCGACGGGGTGGCGCGGACCGTGGCCCTGGCGGTTCACCTGCTGATGGTCTTCGCCATCACCCTGGTGTGGCTGGCGCGGCGGACCGACCCGATCTTCGGCTGGCTGTTTCTGCTGGGCGCCGGCAGCCTGTTCAACGTCATCACGTCCTCGGCCCTGATGCCGCAGGCGCTCCAGACGCTGCAGCCCTATGTCATCCTGCTGACCTCGGCCATGGGTTTCGGCATGGTCGGGTTCGCCCTGGCCATCATCGAGGCGCCGCGGCCGCGCTGGCTGAGGTTGGCCGTGATCGGCGCGCCCCTGGTCCTGTGCCTGCTGGCCGCCGCGGGGGCGCCGCTGGAGCTGCTGGTGGCGGTCTCGGTGGTGACCATGGCGGCCGGGGCCCTGGCCGGCGGCCTTCTGCTGCTGGGCGGCGGATCACGCCCGACCGAGTGGGACCGGATGATCCTCGCCGTGCCCTTCCTGCTGACCTCGTTCTTCAGCATCCGGGACATGGGCGTGGTCATCGGGGTGTTCGACGGGGCGTTCCTGCTGGCCTCCTATATGCGGACCCTGACGCTGGTGGCGGTGCTGGCGCTGCTGATGCGCCGGCTGGTGCGCACGCTGAACGCCCTGGACCGGGCCAACGAGGTGCAGCGGCGCAAGCTGATCCGTCAGGAAGAGGAGCTGTCCCAGCTGCACCAGCGGGAGCAGGCGCGCATGGTCCAGCAGACCCGCGACGAGGAGCGCCAGCGGCTGATGCGCGACCTGCACGACGGGCTGAGCGGCCATCTGGTCTCGATCATCGCCCTGTCCGAACAGGGCAAGGACGCCGACCCGGCCATCGAACGAACGGCGCGGGAGGCGCTCGAGGATCTGCGGCTGGTGATCAACTCGCTGGACGTCGAGGACGGCGACCTGCGCCTGGCGCTGGCCGGGTTCCGCGAGCGGCTGGGGCCGCGCCTGCGCCGCATGGGGGTGAACCTCGAGTGGTCGATGGAGGACCTGCCGGACGTGGTCGGGGTCACCCCGGCCAACGCCCTGTCGGTGCTGCGCATCCTGCAGGAGGCGGTGACCAACGCGCTGAAGCACGGATCGGCCCGCCGCATCGGAGTGCGCGGCGCCCCGGGGGCCGACGATCGCGCCGTGCTGACGATCACCAACGACCTGAACGGCCCCGCCGCCCACGGCCACGGCGCGGGCCGCGGCCTGGAGAACATGTACCGCCGGGCCCGCGACCTGGGCGGCTTCATTCATTTCGAAAAGGGCGAGGACGCCGCCGTGCTGACGGTCAACCTGCCCGTGGTCCTGACCGAGACCTGAGCGACCGCCGGCTACCTATTTCGAGGTATGCCCCCGCGCCGCCCCCCGACCTAAGCCTTGGACGCCGATGGGGAGCGTCGGCCGCGCGTGCGGTCGCCGCCTCCGATGTCGCCATTCGCGCGGGGGAGCGCCATGCCATCCATTTCGCCCCAGGTCGTGCTGACGATCGCGCCGCTGATCGCGGCGGTCGCCATGGCCCTGAGCGTCGTCCTGCGGCGGCCGTGGACGTCGCCGTTCGCGGCCCTGGTCTATCGCGAGGTGTCCGGCACGCCGCTGTTCCTGACCATCAACATGGCCATCTCGGGCTTCTGGGCGGCGCTGATGGCCTGGGTGGCCTTCGCCCATTTCATCGACCTGCCGATGCTGTTCCGCTGGGCGCCGCTGCCGGTCGGCGGGGTGCTGTCGCTGGTGCTGCCGCCGCTGTGGATCCAGGCCGACCTCAAGCACCGGGCCGGCGGCGACAAGCGCAATCGGTGGCCGGCGCCGGAGTTCGGCTCGCGCGAGCCGGACGCCTACGACGTGGCGGTGATCGGCTCGGGGATGGGCGGGCTGACCGCCGCGGCCCTGCTGGCCGATCGCGGCCTGAAGGTGGTGGTGGTCGAGCAGCATGACCGCCCCGGCGGCTTCTGCCACCATTGGATCCGCCGCGGCCGCGACGAGCAGACCCGCGAGCGGCTGCTGTTCCGCTTCGACTCCGGAGTGCACGATTTTTCCGGCTGGTGGCCGGGCGGGACCCTGGACGTGCTGCTGCGCCGCCTCGGCAAGTCCAGTGCGGTCAGCTGGCGGCGGCTGGACCACTGCTTCGAGTACGACGGCCGGCGCCTCGAGGTGCCGCGGGACTGGCGCGAGCTGGTCGCCCGGCTCGGCGAGATGTTCCCGCACGAGGCGCAGGGCATCGCCGCCCTGTTCGACGAGATCCATCAGATCTACGTCTCGATGTACTCGACCACCGAGTACCACCACGGCTTCCCCGGCGCGCCGCAGACGCCCGAGGACGCCATGGCCTTCGCCCGGGCCCATCCGCTGGCCGCCGCCTGGGTCGACCGGCCGTGGAAGGTGTTCATCGACCGGCACGTGACCGATCCGGAGGCGCGGCATCTGATCGAGGGCATCGCCGCCTATCGCACCCACGACGTGGCCCTGATCAGCGTCGGGGCGATGGTCCCCCTGTACGCGTACTATTTCATCGGCGGGGCCTATCCGGCCGGGGGCTCGGGGCGGCTGGCCCAGGTGCTGGCCGACGCCATCGAGGCGCGCGGCGGCGAAATCCGGCTGCGCACCGGCGTCACCCGCGTGCTGCAGCAGGACGGCGTGGCCTGCGGCGTTGCGGTGCGCGATCATCGCGGCGTCGAGGCGGTGCTGCGGGCCACGGCTGTGGTGTGCAACGCCGACCCCGGCGTGCTGGCCCGCGACCTGCTGGAGCCCAGCCCCCAGCGCGATCTGATGCTGCGCCAGTTCGGCGACATCACCCCGGCCTGCTCGGCCGTCGGCATGCATCTGGGCGTGCGCGGCCCGATCCAGTCGCCGCCCATCGTCCACGTGGCCCGCGACGGGGTCGAGACCGAGGTGATCTTCACCGCCGGCATCGATCCGTCCTGCGCGCCCGAGGGCTATTCGACCATCGACCTGTTCCAGCTGACCCCGCCGTCGGACGCCGCGACCTGGTTCCCCGACGAGTCGGTCGGCGACTTCCGCCCCTTGCGCCGGACCCAGGCCTACCTGGACCGCAAGGCGGAGGTGTCGGCCAGCATGCTGGAGGCCGCCCGCCTGCTGGTGCCCGACCTGGACGACCGGATCGTTTACCAGAGCAACGCCAGCCCGGTGACCTTCCACCGCTACGGCTGGACCCGCTACGGGGCGATCTACGGCCTGCGCAATCCCGGGGGCGGCCTGCCGGTGCGCACGCCGGTGCGCAACCTGGTGCTGGCCGGCGCCATGACCCTGGGCGGCGGCATCGAGCCCTCATGCCTGTCCGGAGTGTTCGCCGCCCAGGCCCTGGTTCCGGACGTGCTGTCCCACCCGGGCGTTGGCGTCCCGGCCGCCGCCGAGGCCGAGGCCCCGCGCGAGCTGGAGGCGGCCGGTGTCTGAGCTCGACATCGTCTACGGCCTGACCGGCATGCTGATCATCGTGTGCTGGGCGCTGCTGATCCTGCACCCCGACCGGCGCTCGCGGTTCATCACCGTGCCCAAATTCGCCGTGCCGGTGCTGTTCGGCCTGATCTACGCCGGCATCATGATGGCCGGGTTCTTCGACTCCGGCGGGGGCTACGGCTCGATCGCCGAGGTCCGGGCCCTGTTCGCCCACGACGACATCCTGCTGGCCGGCTGGCTGCACTACCTCGCCTATGACTTTTTCATCGGGGTGTGGATCGCCGAGCAGGCCGACCGGATGGGCCTGTCGCGCCAGATTCAGGCGCTGATCCTGGTCGTCGCCTTCATGTTCCCGCCGATGGGCTTCGTCCTGTTCCTCGCCACCCGCGCGGTCAGCCAGGGCCTGTGGAGGGCGACGGCGTGACCGACCTGTGGACCCCCGCGCGCGACGAGACCGCCCGCGCCTGGCTGGCGCTGGCCGGCTTCATGGTCGCGATCATGGTCGTGCTGACCCCCGCGGCCCTCTATGACGGGCGCACCGTGGGCGACGTCGCGGTGTGGTCCAAGCCGCTGAAATTCGCCCTGTCGATCGCGGTGCATTTCATCACCCTGGCCGTGCTGGTCCAGCTGCTGTCGCCCGAGACCCGGGCCGGCCGGCGCATGGCGCGGCTGGTCGCCTTCTCGATCGCCGCGGCGGTTTTCGAGATCGGCTATATCGCCTTCCAGGCGGCGCGGGGGCGGCCGTCGCACTTCAATTTCGGCACGCCGTTCGAGACCGGCATGTACGCCCTGATGGGCATCGGCGCGGTCACCCTGACAGTGATCCCCTTCATCCTCGGCGTGATGCTGGTGCGCCAGGCGGACGGGCCCAGATCCGCCTATCGCCTGGGTGCCGAGCTGGGCCTGCTGGTCGCGCCGATCCTGACCCTGGTCATCGCCGGCTACATGTCCGGGGTGGTCTACGGCCGCTGGGTCGGCGACGCGACGGGCGGAGCGACCGTGCCGGTGCTCGGCTGGTCGCGGACGGTGGGCGACTTCCGTCCGCCGCACTTCGTCGCCCTGCACCTGCTGCAGCTGCTGCCGCTGACCGGCTGGCTGGCCGACCGGCTGGCCGGCGGTCGGGCGAGGACCGTGGTGTGGGTCGTCGCCGCGCTGGGCGTCGCCCTTTCGATCGCCCTGTTCGTCCAGACCCTGGCCGGACGTCCGGTGTGGCCGGCATGACCACCGCCGCCCCCATACCGCCTTCGTGGTATTCGCCGGTCGCAGGTCTGCGGCCTAACTCCGGCCTCACGCAACCGCGCCCGTTGCGCGGACGCCGCCCGGCGTCGGCCAGCCGGCGCGGCCCATCGGGGGAGGCAGGCGCGATGACCGACATCATGACCGGGATCCGCAACACGACCTGGGCGCCCCCCTTCGTCTTCATCGACGAGATCATCCACATGGACCGGCGCGCGGCGGTCGCCCTGACCGTGTTCAACGGCGAGGCGGACCGGTTCAGCTACGGCCCGTTCACCAGCCCGTCGCTGCTGATCGAATGCATGGCCCAGCTGTCGCTGGCGCTGATCCGGCACTCCGATCCGGATGTCGAGATCGGGGTCATTCCGTCGCTGCGGGACATCGTCATGTCGCCGCCGCCGCAGGGCCCGTTCCAGGCCGCCATCCGCGTGCTGTGGGAGGACGGCGAGTTTCCCCGCTACGGCTTCCGCGGCGTCGCCCATGTGATGGGCGCGGTCGCCTGCGAGGCGCGGCTCGACATCCTGGCCACCCGGAGGGGCCAATGAGCGCCGCCTTCGACATGGCCCGGCTGGGCGAGGTGTTCGGAAACGACGTCTCCCACGACGCCGATACGGGCGCGACCGTCCTGACCCATGAGTTCGGCGCGGAGGATTTCCTCAAGGGGCACTTTCCCGGCTTCCCGGTGGTGCCCGGCGTCATCCTGCTGGACGGCATGATCCTGGCCGGCCTGCACGCCGTCAGCCGCCGGACCGGCCAGGCCAATCCGCCGGTGCGCGCCATCCAGGTCGACCAGGTGATGTTCAATCGGCCGGTGACGCCCGGCGCGCCGGTCGCCTTCGCCGCCCGCCTGGGCGCGCCCGCGCCGGTCGCCGCCGATCTGGAGGCCAGGGCCTCGGTGATGATCGACGGCGTTCGCCACGCCCGCTGCACCCTGACCTTCCTCAGCCACGGCGCCGTCGCGCCCTGATCCGATCCACGGAGGACTTCCCCATGACCATGACGCTGGAACTGCCCGACATCGAAAGCGTGATCATCGACGACATCCTGATCGAGGGGCTCGATCTGGCCGGCCTGGGCTACGACAAGAGCCAGATCAGCGCCGACACCCGCCTGTTCGACGAGGCCGGCGGCCTGGGCCTGGACTCCCTGTCCGCGCTCGAGGTGGCGATCCTCGTCCAACAGAAATTCGGCTTCAAGATCGAGGCCCTGAACCGCGAGTTCTTCGAGGCCAACTGCACCACCGTCGGGACGCTCGCCCAGTACATCCGGGGCCGGCTGTCGTGAATCCAGCCCGGGCGATCGACGCAGGCCAGGAGTCCGCGCCGGTGTTCGTCATCGGCCTGGGCTCGTACCTGCCGGGCCAGCCGGTGCGCAACGACACCATCGCCCGGCGACTGCCGCACGTGCCGGTGGCCGATCTGATGAACTATTTCGGGGTCGAGCAGCGCCACTTCGTGCTCGATCCCGAAACCGGCGTCCGCGCCGAGCCCGACCTCGGCACCGCGGAGCTGGCCTACCGGGCCGCCTGCGCGGCCATCGCCGACGCCGACATCGACGCGGCCGACATCGACCTGATCATCACCACGACGGCCACGCCGGACGTCATCATGCCGCCGGTGGCGCGTCAGCTGCAGCGCCGGCTGGGCATGCAGCGCGCCCAGCTGTGCGACCTGCGCGGCGGCTGCGCGGCGGCCATCCAGGGCCTGATCCTGGCCCAGACCATGATCCGCTCCGGCCGCGCCCGCACCGCCCTGATTTGCGGGGCCGAATGCATGTCGCCGTACTACTACGGGGAGCGGTTGCTGGAGAACGCCGCGCCGAACTCGTCGGACATGATCAACGGGCTGATCTTCGCCGACGGGGCGGCGGCCATGATCGTCGGCGACCGCGACGCGGCGCGCGGCCGGACGCCGGCCCTGCAGATCGGTTACTGCAACGCCGTCTCGACCCACCCGGACGAGCAGGAAGGCCTGCTGATCGGGCCGGACGAGAAGAAGCTGATCCCCGTCCAGACGACCCACAACCACAAGATCATCAGCCGGCTGCTGCCGCAGATCGTCGGCTCGGCGGTGACGGACCTGGTCGAGAACGGCGGCCGCGGGGCCGAGGACTACGGCACCATCATCGTGCCCCAGGCCAACCGGTCGCTGATGTCGATGATCGTGCCCGAGCTGGTCATGGGGCTGGACGGGCTGATGTATTACATCGGCGACCGCACGGCGAACATTCCGGGCGCGGCCATGGTCATGGCGCTGGACTTCGCGGTGCGCTCGGGCCGGGTGACCGCCGACGGCGCGCCGGTCGGGGTGGTGGCGGCCGAGACCGCCTCGTGGACCTATGCCGTCGTCGATCTGGCGGCGGTTCACTGAGGCCGCCGCGATGAGCCATCCCGCACCCCAGGTCCTGATGATCGACGGCGGCCACGGCGTGGGACCGGCCCTGGAGCAGCTGCTGGCCGACGCCGGACTGGACGTGTCCGGCTGGGACGGGGCCGCGGCCGAGCCGCTCGCGAGCGCCGACGCGGCCATCTTCAACCTGCCGGACTTCGACGAGGCCGCCCTGCTGGGCGAAGGCAGGCTGGCTGACACGATCGACGCGTCCGCCGCCCGGTTCATGGACCAGCTGCAACAGGTCGCGCGGGCCATGTTCGAACGCGGCCGCGGCCAGATCTGGGTGCTCGGGCTGGACGACAGCTTCGCCTACTACCTGCCGTTGCCGGTCGCGCCGGTGTCCCAGCACCTGCGGGTCGGCGCCGTGCGCGCCCTGGCCAAGGAAGCCGCGCGTTTCGGCGTCAGCGCCAATGCGGCGATCCTTCAGCCGGGCTCCGAGACGGTCGAGGCGGCGGCGCTGCAGGCGGCGCGCACGGGGCTGGCCTCCTACGCCCAGCGCTTCCGCCCCACGCCGCTGGCGGAGGTCGCGCAAACCCTGGCCTTCTGGCTGGGCCGCGAGCGCCTGCCGATGAACGGATCGGTGCTTCACTTCGGGAGCGGGGTCTATGACGGCAACCTCTGACGCCGGCCGCGTGGTGCTGGTCACCGGCGGCGGACGCGGCATAGGCCGCGCCGTGGTCATGGAGCTGGCTCGCACCGGCGCCCGCATCGCCCTGACCTATGCGGCGCGCGAGGACTCGGCCCGCCGGACCGCCGAGGCCGCGCGCGCCGCCGGCGCCGCGGACGCGGTCTGGTTCGCCTGCGACCTGGCGGACGCGGCGGCCGTGAACGGCCTGCCGGGCCGGGTCGAGGCGAAATGGGGCCGGCTGGACGTGCTGGTCAACAACGCCGGCCTGACCCGCGACGGCCCGTTCGCCCTGCTGCCGGCCGAGCAGTGGCGCGAGGTGCTGACCGTCAATCTGGTCAACACCATCCGCCTGACCGAGGCCTGTCTGCCGCTGCTGTCGCGGACGGGCGGCTGCGTGATCAACGTGTCCAGCCTGGCCGGCCGCGCCGGCAAGGAGGGACAGACGCCCTATTCGGCGACCAAGGCCGGCCTGGTCGGCCTCACCCGCCTGATCTCGCGCGCCGGGCGCGACAAAGGCGTGCGGGCCGCGGCGGTCCTGCCCGGCTTCGTCAACACCGAGATGATCGCCGGACTCGACGAGCGGGCGATGGGGCCGACCCTGGCCGGCAGCGTGCTGGGTCGGGCGGCCGAACCGGAGGACGTGGCGCGGGTGTGCGCCTTTCTGGCCGATCCCGGCGCCGCCGGCCTGCCCGGCGCGGTGGTGCCGGTCGATGGAGGATTCCGCATATGACCGAGGTCGCGCGCGCCGTGATCACCGGCATGGGCGTGCATGTGCCCATGGCCGGATCCCTGGCCGAACTGAAGGCCGGCATCCTCGCCGGCCGCAAGGCGATGATCGAGGTGGACCGGTTCGACGCCTCGCCGTTCAAGGGGCGCATCGCCTCGGTGTTCCCCCGCGCCGCCGCCGATCCGGCGCCGGCGGTGCTGCGGCCGTGGGCCGAGCGGACGGCCGGCTACGCCCTGGCGGCCCTGCGCGAGGCCCGGGCCAACAGCGGCCTCGAGTGGACCGACTACGCCGCCGAGCGGATCGCCGTGGTGCTGGGCACCTCCAACAGCGGCATCGAACGGCTGGAGGAAATCGCCGGCGCCGCGGACCTGTCGCAGGTGGATCGACGCAAGCTGGTCGCCACCTCCATCGCCCATGTGGCCAATGTGGTCTCCGCCCGCATCGGCGCGCGGGGCCCGCGGGTGACCTTTTCCTCGGCCTGCGCCTCCAGCACCGCCGCGGTCGGCCACGCCATGGACCTGATCCGGGACGATCGGGCCGATCTGGTCGTGGTGGTCGGGGCCGACGACGTGTCCCACGGGATCATGGCCGGCTTCAACTGCCTCGGCGCCCTGTCGACCGAGTGCACCGCGCCGTTCAGCGAGCCGATCGGCATCACCCTGGGCGAAGGCGCCGGGGTGTTCCTGGTCGAGTCCGCCGCGGCGGCGAGCGCCCGGGGCGCCCGCGCCGCGGCGGAGATCGTCGGCTACGCCCTGTCGGGCGACGCCTATCACGCCACCTCGCCGGATCGCGAAGGCCGCGGCATCGAGGCGGCCGTCCGCATGGCGCTGGACGACGCCGGCCTGGCGCCGTCGGACATCGACTTCGTCTCGGCCCACGGCACCGGCACCGAGGCCAATGACGCGGCCGAGTCCCAGGCCATGGCCCGGGTGTTCGGCCCGACGGTCCCGGTCAGTTCCTCCAAGTCGTTCCTCGGGCACACCCTGGGGGCCAGCGGCATCATCGAGATGATCGCCGCCCTGGTGACCATCGAGGCGGGCCAGATCCCCCCGACGCTGAACTTCCAGGGGCTGCGGCCCGGCGTGGCCGACCTGGACTATGTGCCCAACACGCCGCGGGCCCATCCGGTGCGGCGGTTCGCCTGCAACAACTATGCGTTCGGCGGCAACAACGCCTCGACCATTCTGGACCTGTCGCCGGGCGCGGCCCCGGTGCGGGAGGTCGCCCGCCGGCCGGTGGCGATCACCGGCGCCGGGGTGGTCAGCGCGGCGGGTCTGGACCGGGCGGCCTTCGACCGGGCGCTGGCGGCCGGCGAAGCCTTCGCCGTGGACGAGGCCGACGCGAACCGGCCGGCGGCCCGGGTGCGCGGCTTCGCCTTCTCTGATCCGCGCCTGAAGGCCTTCGCCCGCACCTCGGCCATGGTCCGCTACGCGATCGAGGCGGCCGAGCAGGCGACGCGGGGTCTGGACGAGGATCAGCGGGCCCAAAGCGGCCTGATCATGGGCATCGTCAACGCGGCCCAGCGCAACATGGAGAAGTTCCTCGAAAGCGCCGGCGGCCCCATGCCCGAGCTGGCCAGCCCCCAGCATTTCGCCATGACCACCATGAACGCCATCGGCGGGCAGGTTTCGATCGCCCACGGGCTGAAGGGCTACAACACCTCGCTGGCCGGCGCCTGGGCGGCGGCGGCCTACGCCTACACCCTGGTCAACCGGGGCCGGCAGACGCGGGCGCTGGTGGCCGCCTGCGACGAGATCACGCCCCGGCTCGTGGCCTTCTACGACGCCGTGGGCGGGCTGGTGCGCGCCGCCCGCGCCGCCCCGTTCGACGGGGCCGACGGCTTCAATCCCGGCGAAGGCGCCGCCGCCCTGATGTTCGAGGACGCCGAGGCGGCGCGGCGGCGCGGGGCGGCGGTGCTGGCCGAGATCTCCGCCGTGGCCGAGACCCAGGACCCCAAGCTGGCCGGCGGCCGTCGCGACGGCGCCGGGCTGGCGCGGGCGATCCGCCAGTGTCTGGACCGGGCCGGGCTCGAGCCCGGCGCCATCGGCGCGGTGGTCGCCCCGGGCGGCTGGACCGCGCGGAGCCAGGCCGGCGAGCAGGCCGCGATCGGCGCCGTGTTCGGACCGGGCGCGCCGCCGGTGCGCAGCCCGCTGGCCCAGACCGGCTTCCTGCCCGCGGCCGGGCCGCTGCTGAACCTGACCGCGGCGCTGACCGAGCTGGATCAGGCCGAGCACGTGCTGGCGCTGGGCAGCGACGTCACCGGTCCGCACGCCGCCATGATCATTTCACGCCCCGCCGCGCGCTGAGGGCCGGAGGAGACCGATGAGCGAGACTGTCCCCGTCGCGGCCGAGCGCCCGCGCTTTCCGTGGCGCCTGTACGGCGCGACCCTCCTGATCGTCAGCATGTGGATCCATGCGGCCGAGAATTTCCGCTACCTGCTGTTCGTCCGGCCGATGCTGCAGGACTCGCTGGGCATGGTGCCGAACGTCGCCCCCATGACCCTGCCGTATTTCGTCAGCTGGGGGATCTGGGATACCATGCTGGCGGCCATGACCACCCTGTGGGTGTGGCTCTACGCCCAGGTGTTCGGCCGCTCGCTGCGCTCGGCGGTGATCGCCGGGACGCTGAGCTGGCTGGGCTCGTTCGTGTTCTTCTGGCACGCCTTCGCCAACCTCAACCTGGCCACCTTCGCCGACCTGTTCGTCGAGCCGCCGATGTCGTGGGTCGAGCTGGTCGTCGCGGCCCTGTTCGCCCACTACCTGCTGGGCGCGGCCTGGCTGAAGCGGATCGTGGGCCAGGGCTGATGGACGGGGCCGGCGCCGCGGCGGGCGCGACGATCGCGCCGCTGACCCACGAGGTGGCCTACGCCGACACCGACGCCGGCGGCATCGTCTATCACGCGCGCTACATCGAGATGGCCGAGCGCAGCCGCAACGCGGTGCTGCGGGCGCTGGACCTGCCGGTGGCGAGCATGCGCGCCCGGTTCGGGGTGCTGTTCATCATCCGCGAGGCGCGGGCCCTGTATCACCAGCCCGCGCTGGTCGGGGACCTGCTGACCCTGGCCAGCGGCATCGTCTCGACCAGTCCGGTGCGGGTCACCTGGCGCACCCGGATCACCCGCGGCGGCCGGCCGATCTGCGACGTCGAGGCCCAGATCGCCGCCTACGACCCAGCGCAGGACGGGCCGTGCCTGCTGCCCGAGGCCCTGATGCGCCGGCTGGCCGAGGCGCCGCGCCTGGCGCCCGCGCCGCGCCCGGCGGCCATGAGGCCGAGCCGGTGAACGCCCTGCGCGACGCCTTCGAGGCGGCCCGGCTGGACCCGGCCCGCATCGACCCTGCCCTGGCCCTGGCGGCCGCGCGGCTGGAGCGGGGGCCGGACGATCCGGTGATCTCGGCCTATCTGGGCGCGCTGCACGCGATGAGGGCGGGGGCCGCGACCCTGCCGTGGATCAAGATGCGCCACGCCAATACGGCGATCAGCCTGCTGGACGAGGCGTTCGAGCGACGCGAGGGGGCGGGCGCCGCCGCCGACTGGCCGGCGGATCTGGAGATCCTGCTGCTGCGCGGCATCGCCTACGCCAATTTCCCGTCGTTCCTCGGCCAGGCGGCCACCGCCCGCCGGTGCCTGGAGGCGGCCCGGGACCATCCCGCCTTCGCCGCCGTGCCGCAGCGCTACCGGGCCCTGGCCTGCGCCCACCTGGCGGTGCTGTGCCATCGCGATCAGCAGGCGGACGCCGCCCGCGGCCATCTCGAGCGTGCCCTGCAGGCCGACGCCCCGGCGGCCGAGCCGATCTGGGCCGCCCGCTAGGACCGAACCTCCGCCGCGGCGGGCCGTTGAGAGGTCGAACGGCGCCGCCCGGGGGCGGGCGGCGCATCGGCTTGTCGGGGAGCGCGCATGGCCACCCTCTCGGAAATGTTCGGCCTGACCCTGCCGCTGGCGGAAATCCTGCTGCGCGGGGCCGGGGGATTCCTGGCGCTGGTGGCCCTGGTGCGCGTCGTGCCCAAGCGGAACGCCGGGCACATCTCGCCGAACGACATGCTGGTGCTGATCGTCATCGGCGCGCTGGGGGCGGACGCCATCTCGGGCGAGGGCCGCTCCACCGGCGACCTGCTGGCGATGGTCGCGGTGGTGCTCGTCCTGGGTTACGGGCTGGACCTGCTCGAATACCACGTGCCGGCGCTGCGCCGCCTGATGCGCCACCGGCAGACCCTGCTGATCAAGGATGGCCGCTTTCAGCGGCGCAACATGCGCCGCGAACTGATCACTGAGGAGGAGATGCGCTCGGCCATGCGCCTGGCCGGCATCGGGTCGGTGGAGCAGGTCCGCGAAGCGGTGCTGGAGGCCGACGGGGAGATCAGCCTGATGCGCCGGAAGCAGGAGGAGGCCGGCGGCTAGGCCGTTGCGCCCGTGGCGGTGAGAGTGGGATTCGAACCCACGGTAGGTTTTACCCTACACACGCTTTCCAAGCGTGCGCCTTCGACCACTCGGCCACCTCACCTGATCCACGCGGGCGCGGACGCCGACGGCGCGAACCGTCGGGAGGCGACGCAGATAGAACAGCCTGCCCCTCTCGGCAAGCGCGGTCGGCGGGCCTACATGGGAAAGGCGCTGTTTTGAGAGGCCCGTCATGCTGATGTCCAAGACCCACGACCTGCCGTCGCCGGACGCCGCCCTGCCCGGACGGTCCGAGCCGCTGCACACCGACGAGGTGCATTACGTCACCGGCCGGCCGCTGAAAGGGCCGCATCCGGAGGGCTTCCGGACGGCGCTGTTCGCCATGGGCTGCTTCTGGGGCGTCGAGCGGCTGTTCTGGTCGCTGCCGGGGGTCTGGGTGACCTCGTCCGGCTACGCCGGCGGCTACACGCCCAATCCGACCTACGAGGAGGTCTGCTCGGGCCGCACCGGCCACGCGGAGGTCGTGCAGGTCGTGTTCAATCCCGAGGAGATCACCTACGAC
This sequence comes from uncultured Brevundimonas sp., assembly GCA_964591465.1. Classification (GTDB taxonomy): domain Bacteria; phylum Pseudomonadota; class Alphaproteobacteria; order Caulobacterales; family Caulobacteraceae; genus Brevundimonas. Next base: position 181 of record CAZQBJ010000017.1, on the reverse strand, counting down.
GAGTTGCTCAAGGTGTTCTGGGAGAACCACGACCCGACCCAGGGCATGCGCCAGGGCGGCGACGTCGGCACCCAGTACCGCTCGGCGATCTATTACGCGGACGAGGCCCAGAAGGCGGCCGCCGAGGCCTCGCGCGACGCCTTCCAGCAGGCGCTGGCCGCCAAGGGCTTCGGGGCCATCA
>CAZQBJ010000016.1:12873-19395 GCA_964591465.1 uncultured Brevundimonas sp. | reverse complement strand
GCGTGGCGCATCAGGAACTCGAGCAGCTGGAACTCGCGCGGCTGCAGGTCGATCTCGACATCCCCCCGGTGCACCGTGCGGGCGATCAGGTTCATCTCCAGGTCGCCGACCTTGAGCACTGTCTGGACCGAGCCGGTCTCGCGCCGCCGCGACAGGGCCTCGACCCGGGCGATCAGCTCGGCGAAGGCGTAGGGCTTGACCAGATAGTCGTCGCCCCCCGCGTTGAGCCCGACCACCCGGTCCTCGACCTCGCCCAGGGCGGACAGGAACAGGACGGGGGTCTGGTCGCCGTTCTTGCGCAGGGTCTCGACCATGCCGACGCCGTCGAGGCGCGGCATCATCCGGTCGACCACATAGACGTCGAAATCGCCGTCCTGGGCGGCCTGCAGGCCGTAGGCTCCGTCGACCGCGTGGGTGACCTCGTGGCCGGCCTCGGTCAGGCCGCGCACCATGGCGGCGGCGGCCTCTTGGTCATCCTCGACAACCAGAATGCGCATCCAGTTCCCCCTGTCGGAGCCCGGGCCTCAGCCCTTGGCTTCCTCTGCGTTCAGTTCCAGCACCACCGGCCGGTTGCCGCCCGGCTGGGTGGCGCTGGCCGGCACGCGCACCAGCAGCAGGATGCCCGGACGCCCGGCGTCGCGGACGGCCTGCACCGCGGCGCGGAAGTCCGCCACCGATGTGGTGGCGCGATTGTCGGCCCGCAGGATGACCACGCCCGGCTGGAAGCCGATGCGCGCGGCCTCGGCGCCCCGCTCGACCTGGGTGACGACCAGGCCGTTCACCTCGGCCGGAATGTTGTAGCGCTCGCGCAGGGCGGCGGTCAGCGGCGTGACCGTCAGGCCCTCGACCGTCTCGCCGGCCGGCGCCGATGGCGAGGCCGGCTGGTCGGCCTCGGGGCTCGCGCGGTTCTGGTTGCGCAGCTCTTCGGGCGACGGCCGGGTCCCGGAGCGCACCGACACCTGCATTCGGCGGCCGTCGCGCAGGATGTCCAGCCGCAGCAGGTCGCCGGCCGAGGCGCGGCCGACCAGACGGGTGAGCTCGGTGGAGCTGGACACGGTCTGGCCGTTCAGCCCGACCACGATGTCGCCGGCGCGCAGGCCGCCGCGGGCCGCCGGACCGTCCGGCGTCACCGTGCCGATGTAGGCCCCGCCGACATCGTCGGAGAGACCCAGCGCGGCGCGGTATTCGTCGGTCAGGGTGATGATCTCGACCCCCAGATAGCCGCGCTCGACCGCGCCGTCGCGGATCAGCTGCTGGGTCACGGTCTGGGCCACGTCGGCCGGAATGGCGAAGCCGATGCCGACCGAGAAGCCGTTGGGCGAGAAGATCGCCGTGTTCACCCCGATCACCCTGCCATAGATGTCGAAGGTCGGGCCGCCGGAGTTGCCCCGGTTGATCGGAGCATCGATCTGGATGAAGTCGACATAGGCCTCGCCGATGTCGCGCCCCCGGGCCGAGACGATGCCGGCGGTGGCGGTGCCGCCCAGGCCGAACGGGTTGCCGACGGCGATCACCCAGTCGCCGACGCGCGGCTGGGCCGAGGCTTCGAAGCTGACGAACGGATAGTCGCCGCCATCGACCTTGAGCACGGCCAGGTCGGTTTCCGGGTCGCGGCCCACGACGCGGGCCTCGAGCTCGCGCTCGTCGGACAGCCGCACGGTGATCTCGGCGGCGTTCTCGACCACGTGGTTGTTGGTCACGATGTAGCCGTCGGCCGAGATGAAGAAGCCCGAGCCGGAGCCGGTCGCCTGGGGCAGCTCCTGCTCCTCGCCCTCCCCGCCCGGCTGCTGCGGCACGGCGAAGGGGAACGGGAAATTCTCGAAGCCGGGGATGCCGCGCAGCGAGCGACGCGTCACCCGCTGGCGGACATCGATCTGGACCACCGCCGGGGAGACCCGGTCGAAGATGTCGGCGAAGGACAGCGGCGCCCCGGGCGGAGGCGCGAAAATCTGGGCGTTGGCCGTCGGGGTCACCCGCCCGCCATGCAGGGCGGAGGCGGAGCTGGTCTGGGTCCGGGCCTGGGCCCCGGGCCACTCGATCACGCCGCCGGCCGTGGCCGCGGCTGCGAGGGTCAGGCCGACGGCGGCCCCCAGAATGAACTCCTTGCGCTTGAGCATGGTTTTCCTTGGCTTCTCGCTGTCGTTCGGGCGCGGGCCCGCGTGGCGTCTACCGATATAGTGCCATGACGCCCGCCGCCAATCACCGCAACTTACAGTTCGTTCAGGCTAGGCCGCATCCTCAGGCGCGCCTGGGGCGAAATCGGGGCGGGCCGGCCCGGGTTCCAGCAGGCGGGCGAGGGCCGCCTCCTCCTCCGGGCTGAGAGGGGCGACCGGCTCGGGCGACCGGCGCGAGCGCAGCAGCAGCACCCCGCCGACCAGCAGCAGAAGGGCGAACGGGGCGCCCCACAGAATCAGGGTCGCCGGCCTGAACGGCGGCCGGAACAGGACATAGTCGCCGTACCGCTCGACCAGAAGGGCGCGAATCTCGGCGTCGGTGGCCCCCCCGGCGATCTCCTCGCGCACCATGCGCCGCAGGTCGCCGGCGATCCCGGCCGGCGAATCGGCGATCGACTCGTGCTGGCAGACGACGCAGCGGATCTCGGCGAACAGGGCGCGGGCGCGCGCTTCCTGGGCCGGGTCGGGCAGCGGCGCCTGGGCCGCGCCGAGACAGGCCAAAGCCGCCAGCAGGGCCGCCAGACGCTTCACGCCGCCTCCTTCGCCCGGTTCCGGGCGCCCACGCCGAACCTCAGCCGCCGGTCGGACAGCGACACCAGCCCGCCCAGCATCATCACCGCCGGCCCTAGGAAGATCAGCCGGGCCCAGGGGTTCCAGTAGGCCCGCACCGACCAGGCCGGGCCGCCGTCCGGGGCCGCGCGGCGGTCGCCCAGCACCACATACAGATCGTCGAGCCCGCGGAAGTCCAGTCCGACCTCGGTCGTGGTCTGCCCGCCGGCCGGATACAGACGCCGCTCGGCCGTCAGCCGGCGGACCTCGCCGGCGCCGGGGCGCCGCGGCGACACGGTGAAGGCGCCCTGCTCGGCCAGATAGTTCGGGCCCTCGATCACCCGCACGTCGTCCAGCCGGACGACGAACGGCCCGCTGGCGATCTCGCCGCCGACCGGCAGCACCGCGGCCGCCTCGACCTTGTAGGCGGTCTCGACGCAGGCCCCGAGGACGAACAGGCCAAGGCCCGCGTGAGCCAGGGTCATGCCCCAGGCGCCGCGCGGCAGGCCCGTGGCCCGCCGCCAGGCTTCGGCCAGCGGCGCGCGGAACAGGCGAAGACGCTCGGCCGTCTCGGTCAGGGCCCCGAGGATCAGCCAGACGCCCAGGCCCGCGCCCAGGGCGGCGAAGGCCTTCTTCGGCTCGTAAAGGGCGAAGACCGCCACGGCCGCGAGGATCGCCAGCCCGCCGGCCGCGGCCAGCCGCTGCAGGGCGCCGGTCAGGTCGCCGCGCTTCCAGGCGATCAGCGGCCCGGCCGGCAACAGGACCAGGGCGGCCGCCATCAGCGGGGTGAAGGTCAGGTTGAAATACGGCGGGCCGACCGAAATGGTCCCGACCCCGGCCGCCTCGAGCGCCAGGGGATACAGGGTGCCGACCAGCACGGTGGCGGCGGCCGCGGCCAGGAACAGGTTGTTCAGCACCAGGGTGGCTTCGCGGCTGACCGGGGCGAACACCCCGCCGCGCGGCAGGCCAGGGGCGCGCCAGGCGAACAGGGCGAAGGCGGCGCCGGCGGCGACGCCGAGGATGGCCAGCAGGGCCAGTCCGCGCTGGGGATCGACGGCGAAGGCGTGCACCGAGGTCAGCACGCCCGAGCGGACGAGAAAGGCGCCAAGCATGGAGAAGACGAAGGCCAGCAGGGCCAGAAACACCGTCCAGCCGGCCAGGGCGCCGCGCTTCTCGGTCACCACCGCCGAATGCAGCAGGGCGGCGCCGGCCAGCCACGGCATGAAGCTGGCGTTCTCGACCGGATCCCAGAACCACCAGCCGCCCCAGCCCAGTTCGTAGTAGGCCCAGAAGGCGCCCAGGGCGATGCCGCCGGTCAGCAGGCTCCACGAGGCCAGGGTCCACGGCCGCACCCAGCGGGCCCAGGCCGGATCGACCCGCCCCTCGATCAGCGCCGCCACCGCCAGGGCGAACGGCACCGAAAAGCCGACATAGCCGGCGTAGAGGAACGGCGGGTGCAGGGCCAGGGCCGGGTCCTGCAACAGCGGGTTCAGCGAGGCGCCCTGCACGGGGGCCGGGACCAGCCGCTCGAACGGGCTCGAGGTGAAGACCAGAAAGGCCAGGAACATCACCGACAGGGCGCCCTGCACCGCCACCGCCGAAGTCTTGAGCCCGAACGGCAGGCCGCGGGCGGTCGCCAGCACTGCGCCGAACCCCGTCAGCACCAGGCACCACAGGACCAGACTGCCCTCGTGGCTGCCCCAGGCTCCGGCCACGCGGTACAGCAGCGGCTTGTCGGTGTGGGAGTTGAACGCGACGTTGGCGACCGAGAAGTCCGACGTCACGAAGGCCGCGATCAGGACCGCGAAGGCGGCGGCCACGGCGAGGGCCGAGGCGAGGGCCGCGCCCTGACCGGCGCCGGCCAGCACCGGACTTCGGCGCAACCGGCCCAGCGCCGAGGCGGCGGTCTGCAGCACGGCCAGCGCCAGCGCCAGGGCCAGGGCGAAGGCGCCGAGTTCGACGGTCACTGCGGCTGGTCTCCGCGCCACTCGCCCTCGGCCTTCAGCCGGTCGGCGACCTCGCGCGGCATGTAGGTTTCGTCGTGCTTGGCCAGCACCTGGGTGGCCTGGAACACCCGCGCCTGGTCAAACGCGCCCTGGGCCACCACCCCCTGTCCCTCGCGGAACAGGTCCGGCAGGTCGCCCTGGAAGCGCACCTGCGCCGTTCCCGCATTGTCGGTGACCGCGAACCGCACCGAGCCGTCGTCCAGATGCTGCACGCTGCCGGCCTCGACCAGGCCGCCCAGCCGGATCATCCGCCCGGCCGGCGCGGCCTCGGCGGTGATTTCCGAGGGACTGTAGAAGAAGGTCACGGAGTCCCGCATCGCGTACAGCGACAGGCCGACCGCCGCGGCCAGCACCGGCGCGGCGGCGGCGAGCACCCACAGCCGGCGGCGGGCCTTCGGTGATTTCGGGAGCCAGGTCATCAGGCGGTGTCTATTGAAAACTGCGATGAGGGGCCACGCGTCATGGCGCCGCCGAGCCGCTAAGGCTTTGTTCCAGCTCAATACGCCGCGGGTCGTCGGCGGGGAAGGCCTCCAGCAACGGACCCCATAGCCGCAGCGCCCCGGCCCGATCCCCTTGCTCCAGCGCCAGACGGCCGAGGTAGTATCGGGCCGTCCGCTGGCTCGGATCGCGGGCCAGCGCCTGGTCGAAGGCGGCCTGGGCGTCCAGCCCGACCACGCCGTCCTGCGCCCGGGTCAGGGCTTCGCCCAGCCAGGCCCAGACCTGCGGATCTTCAGCATCGAGCGCCAGGGCGCGACGGAAGGCGGAGGCCGAGCCCAGGCCGTCGCCGGCCTCGAAGCGGGCGCGGCCCAGAAAGATCCAAGCCTGCGGCTCGCCCGACCGCTCGCGGGCCACCTGTTCGGCCACCGCCGCCAACTGCTGAGGATCCAGTTGTTCGAGATTCTCCGACCACGCCTCGACCCGCGCCGCATAGGGCTGGTCCGGCGCGCCCGGCGAGCCGGTGGCCAGATAGACGCCCAGGGCGGCGGCGGCGGTCAGCAGGATGCCGCCCAGCGTCCACAGCCGGTCGGCGGGGCGGGCCACCACGGCCTCGGCAGGCGGCCCGGCGCGGGCCAGCAGCCGTCGGGCGGCCTCGGCGCGGGCGGCCGCCCAGTTGGGCTCGTCCAGTAGGCCGCGATCACGCAGGGCCGCCAGCTCAGCGAACTGTCGCGCGGTCGCCTCGCGCTCGATGTCCGGGGCGGCCCCGCGGGCGCGCGCGGCGAAGGCCAGCACGAGGATCCCCGAGACGGCGGCGGCCAGACCTGCGATGAGCCAGAATGCGATCACGGCGCTCCTCAGACGTGCGCCTACTTAGGGGATCACGCCCCCGCTTGCGAGCCCGCCGGCGGCCCGGCGACCGCGACCCTCCGGCGCACCGTCCGGGCCGCGTCCTCGTCGCGGGCCAGGCCGAGGAATTCGGCCGCCAGCCCGGCCAGGGCCCGCACGTGGGCCTCGTCCTCCGCCTCACCGGCGTTCAGGGTGGCGATCAGGTCGTCGGCATAGGTCAGGATGCGGGTCGTCAGGGCCTCGGCGATCTGAGCCCGAAGCCCGCCGCAGCCGATCGCCTGGGCCGTCTTGTGGACCGCCTTGAACAGCACCATCGTGGCCCGCGCCTCGACCACCTCGGGCCCGTCGAGCGGCGCGCTCAGCCGCGGCTGGTCGCGGGTCATCTGACCGGCGATGCGCACGCGCTCCAGCGGCAAAGCCTTGTCGACCAGCCGCTCGCACGGCCGCAACAGGGCGGTCATCTTGCGAGTCAGGCTGTCGCGGGCGTGGGCGACCCGGCGACCCCAGGC
>CAZQBJ010000016.1:0-12773 GCA_964591465.1 uncultured Brevundimonas sp. | reverse complement strand
GGGGCGCCGTCCTCGGCGATCTGGGTGGTGTCCTTCAGCAGCAGGCGGAAGGAGGTCGCCGCCGCCTCGGTCGGCTTTCCTGTCCATTCGGGCAGCAGCGCGACGCCCCGCCGGGCCAGGGGCGCCAGGTCGAAATAGGCGGCCAGTTCGGCCGCCTCGCCATCGGGCCAGACGCCCACCGCCGGATCGCGCAACAGGCGGGCGGCGGCGAGGCAAAGCTGGTCATAGACCGGCGCCGGAGGGTCGTCGTAGCGGGTTTCGGCCAACGCCTCGGCCGCCTGGCCGACGGCCTCGGGCTGCCGGGCCCCCAGCTCGCGCCATAGCCGCACCATCACAGAGTGGGGGAACGACCGGGCTTCCACCCCGTCGGCGCGCTGGCCGAACAGCGGCAGCAACGGCGCGAAGACCGCCGCGCGTACGCGCCGCTCGCCATCTTCGCGGGCCACGGCCTCGCGCACCGCCGCCGCGCCCTCGCCGCCGACGTCCTTGAAGGCAGCCGCCAGCATCCGCAGAACCGACTCGGGCGCCGTCCGGACCAGTTGCTCGATGGCGTTTCGCTTGGCGACGGACAGTTCCGCCATGCGCGAGGCTCCTGCCGACCAACCCTCGGTCGGGCGCATATCCTTGCCCGCCAAGGTTAAGGAAGCCCTTTGGGCCCGCTTCAGGCCTCGGCCGCCGGCAGATGAACCGTGGCCTTCAGCCCGCCCAGGTCGCTTGCGCCCAGGGTCAGCCGCCCCCCGTAGGCGCGGGTCAGCTCGTCAACGATGGACAGGCCGAGGCCCGAACCGGCGACCTCCTCGTCCAGCCGGGCGCCGCGCTTGAGCACCTCGTCGCGGCCTTCGGGCGGCAGTCCCGCCCCGTCGTCCTCGATGGTCAGAATCAACTCGGCGTCGCCGTCCGGAGCGGCCGAGACGCGCACGCGCCCGCGCCCCCACTTGCAGGCGTTCTCCATCAGATTGCCGACGATTTCCTGGAAGTCCTGGCGTTCGCCGCGGAAATGCAGGGACTCCGGCGCCCGCCAGTCGATCACCACGCCCTTGGACTGGAACACCCGCTCCAGCATCACCGCCATCTCGTCGAGCACCTCGTCGACCCGGGTGCGCTCGCCCGAGCCCTGCGCCCGGGCCGCGGCGCGGGCGCGGCGCAGATGGTGGTCCACCTGGGCCTTCATGATCCCGGTCTGACGCCGGACGGTCTCCGGCAACAGCCCGGTCTGGCCCTCGGCCTCGGCCAGCATCACCGACAGGGGCGTCTTGAGGGCGTGCGCCAGATTGCCGACATGGGTCCGCTGGCGCTCCACGACCTCCTGGTTGTGGTCCAGCAGCATGTTCAGTTGCTCGGCCAGCGGCGCGATCTCGTTCGGATAGCGCCGGGAGATGCGCGCGGCGTTGCCCTTGCGCACGTCGGCGATCTCGCGGCCCAGCTCGTACAGCGGCCGCAGGCCGAAGCGGACCTGGGTGAACACGGCCGCCACCAGCCCCGCCCCCAGCACCGCCAGCGCCGCCCAGGTCACGGCCGCGAAACGCCGGGTGTCGTCGTCGATGTTGGATCGATCCAGCGCCACCAGAAACACCAGCGGCTCGGCGCGGCCCGGCAGCAGCACCATGGTGGCCGAGGCCCGAAGCGGCTCTCCCTTGGGCCCCACGGCGTTGTAGATCACCGGCTCGCCGAAGGCCTCGCGCAGCGGCTCGGCCCCGCCGGCCGGAGCGGGCATCTCGGCGTCCCACAGCGAGCGCGACCGCTCCAGAATCCGCAGCCCGCCCTGGCCGTCCTCCTCGGCCACGGCCCAGTACTTGCCGGAAAAGATTCGCAGGGTCCGGGCGTCCTGGATCTGCGGCACCACGACCTGTCCGTTGGCCGCATCGGTCACCGCGACCACCTCGTCGGTGGTGGTGCCCAGCACGCCGCCAAGCCGGTGCAGGGCGGCGTCGCGGAAGAAAGTGGTCAGGACGATCCCGGTGACGACCAGCGCCACCACGATCCAGGCCGCGGCGAGCCAGATCAGCCGCCGCGTCAGCGATCGGGGCATGGCGCGGCCGAACAGGGCGCGGGGCCCGCTCGTCACGCCGCTTCGCTCTCGCCTTCCAGCGGCACCAGCCGGTAGCCGAGGCCCCGGACGGTCTCGATGCGGTCAGGCCCGATCTTCTTGCGCACGCGACCGACGAACACCTCGATGGTGTTGGAATCCCGGTCGAAATCCTGGTCGTACAGGTGCTCGACCAGTTCGGTCCGGCTGATCACCCGCCCCTGGTGCATCATCAGATAGTGCAGCAGGCGATATTCCAGCGACGTCAGACGCAGCGGCTCGCCATTGACGCTGGCGCGCGCGGCGCGCGGATCCAGACGCAGGCCGCCGCAGGCCAGGGTCGCCGCCGCATGGCCGGCCGACCGGCGCAGCAGGGCGCGCAGGCGCGCCAGCAGCTCCTCGGTGTGGAACGGCTTGGTCAGATAGTCGTCGGCCCCGGCGTCGAAGCCCGAGACCTTGTCGCTCCAGGCGCCGCGGGCGGTCAGGATCAGCACCGGCGTGGTCCGGCCCTCGCGCCGCCAGCGCTCCAGCACCGACACCCCGTCGATCTTCGGCAGACCCAGGTCCAGCACGATCACGTCGTACGGCTCGGTGTCGCCGAGGAAGTGCGCCTCCTCGCCGTCGGCGGCGTGGTCGACCGCATAGCCGGCGTCGATCAGGGCCGCCTTGAGCTGCCGGGACAGATCGACGTCGTCCTCGACCAGCAGAACCCTCATCTTAGCGCTCTCCCAGGATGCGACCGGTGCGCCCGTCGACGCTGATGTCGGCGATGCGCCCGCCGGGATACTCCCAGCGCACGACATAGATCAAACGATCCCCGCCGCCGCGCTCGCTCATCGTCAGCATGCGGCCGGGACGCCCGGCGGACACCCGCCGATGGACCTCGCGGCCGTCGATGCGCTGGCCCTCGCGGGATTCCTCGCGCGCGCGGTCCTGCCGCCACTGGCTGATCGCCGGGTTCTCCTGGGCGAGCGCCGGCGCCGAGCCGGCGGCAAGGATCAGGGCCAGAAGCAGGACGCGAATACGTTTCATGCCCAACCAGATAGGCGTCGTCCCCTGAACGGGGACTGAACGTCACTGTAACGCCGTTTGCCCGCTCCGCTATGCCCCAGGTCAACGCCGCGGCGTGTACGGCCGTTTGGCCCGCCAGTCCTCGGCGAAACGGACCAGCGCCTCGTCGGGCGTATCGGGCAGGGTCACCACCAGGCGCGCGAACAGATCCCCGCGTCGCCCCTGGCCATAGGCCCCTCGACCTTTCAGTCGCAGGACCTGGCCCGAGTTCGCCCCCTTGGGCACGTTCAGCGACACCGTGCCTTCGGGCGTCGGCGCGGCCACCTTGCCGCCCAGCACCGCGTCCGGCACCGAGACCGGCAGATCCATGTGCAGGTCCGCGCCCTCGCGGCGGAACACCGGGTGCGGCGCGATGGCCAGCTCGATCAGGGCGTCGCCGGCGTCGCCGTTGCGGCCGGGCATGCCCTGCCCCTTCAGCCGGAGGACCTGACCGTCGGCCGCCCCCTTGGGGATGGTGACGTCCAGCGTCCGGCCATCGGAAAAGGCGATGCGCCGCACGGCGCCGAGGATGGCGTCCTCGAGGCTGACCTCCAGCTGCGCCCGGACGTCCTGCCCCCGGCTGCTGAAACCGCGGCCGGGCCCGGGCCTGGCGCCGGCCATGCCGCCGAACATGCCGAACAAGTCGTCCAGATCGACGCCCTCGAAGCGCGCGCCGAAGCCCGCCCCGCCGGTCGGGCCGCCGCGCCCCCCGCCGGGGAAGCCGCGAAATTGCTCGCGGCCGTCCGCGTCGATCTCGCCGCGATCGAATTTCCGGCGCTTCTCCTCGTCCCCGAGGATGTCGAACGCCCCGGTCACCCGCTTGAACCGTTCCTCGGCTTTCGGATCGCCGGGATTGCGGTCCGGGTGCAGCTCCTTGGCCAGCTTGCGGAAGGCCTTGCGGATCTCGTCCTGGCTGGCGTTTCTGGCGACGCCAAGTTCCTTGTAGGGATCGCCCGCCACAGTTCCGTGTCGCTCCGCTTTCAGACTGGGCTGTCAGTTAAGCCATCAGGCGGGCGGCGCAAGTGTGTTCACGCCTCCAGCCGCCGCCGCGTCGGCGCGCCCCAGCCGAACGCTGGGCTCCACTGGGCGACCTCGACCCACGCCGCCGCCGTCAGACCGGCCGGAAAATCCTCCGCCCGCCAGGCCGCGGGGTAATCCGCCTCGGCGCCGTCCACTTCCCACGCGCGATGGACGACGTCATCCTCCCCGACCTGAACCCGATACCGCGCCGGACCATCGGGCGAGGCCGGCTCCGCGTCCCAGCGGTCGCCGTCGAGCCGCGCCCGCGCGAGCCAGCTCAGCTTCAGCCCGCCGTCGCCGCCGGACTCGATCCGCAGATGCGCCGGCGACCAGGGCCGGTCGGCGACGCCGCGCACGGTTGTCTCCAATTCAGCGAACCCCGGCCCGCCGGGCGGTCGCCCCGCCGGGCCGGCGCGCCAGACCAGCGGCGATCCTCGCTCCGCAGGCGCGAAGGTGGCGGGGACCAGGCGATGATCCAACAGCACGACCGGCGCGCCCGCCGGCGCGCCTTCCCTCATCTGCGCATCCGAGCCCTGCACGCCGCGCAGCAAACCTGTCAGGCGCCACAGGTCCGGCCCGGCGGGCGTTGCTTCACGAAACTGCACGATCTCCCAGTCGCCGCCGGCCGCCTGGACGGCCAGGGCGTTGGCCCCGGCCAGCACCGCCCGGTCAGGCCGGCTCGCCGGCGCTCCGCCTTCCAGCCGCACCAGCGCCCCGGCCGCCGGATTCCACCGGTGGGCCACCCCCGGCGGCAACGGCTGAGCCAGTTCGCCCACGACGGCCGGCTGGTCGACCAGCCCGCGCGGGGTCAGCAGCTCGACGGCGGCTCCCGCATGGGCCTCCATCGGCGCCCACGGATCGGCGGCCACGGCCAGCCAGGGCCCGGCGGCCGTCTCCCGGCCCGGAAGCGGCGGCAGGTCCAGCACCTGGAACCAGGGCCGCCCCAGCACCGCCGGCGGCTCGCCCGGCCGCCACAGCTCCGGCCCGGCCATCCCGACGCGCGCGATCACCGGCGACAGATCGGCCCGAGGGGACTCGTCCCAGTCGATCCGGCGAATCCGCCACAACCCCGGCCGGCCCTCCAGGACCACGCCATCGCCCGGCTCCAGACGCAGCACGTTCAGCGGCGACAACGCCAAGCTCAGCGTCTCGGGCGCGCGCGCCGCGGCCAGCAGCTGGCGGGCCACCGCCTCGCCCTGCCCGGCCCCGCACACGGCCGGCAGGTCGAGGTCCAGCGCGCCGCCGCCGCCTTCGCTGTCGGCCCGAACCACCGCCGATCCGGTCTGGTAGTCGGCCGCCTCGTCGATGAACCGCACCCGCGCCGCGTCCGGCGGCGGCTCGAGGGCCCGGACCGCCCGGATCGACGGCCCGTCTTCGGGCGCGGCCAGGTCGGCCGCCTCCAGCGCGGTCGCCGTCTCCGGAGCGCCGACCACGGCGACCCGGCCGTCCCGCTCCGCGGCCTCGGCGCCCAGGGCCAGCAACAGCGGCTCCAGCGCGTCGCGAGTCCGCATCGGCCGGTCGACCACATAGCCGGCCACCGCCCCGTCCACGCCGCTGACGATGAAGTCGGTCTCGGGCAGCCCGCCGCGCAGCAACAGGGCCCGCACCAGGTCGCGGCCCTCGCCGGCGAGCCGGCCGTTCAGCCAGTGCCCCGCCGCCCAATTGTCCGCGTCGGCCCACACCACGGGACGGGCCGGAAAGTCCGGATAGGGCCGCGCGTCCCAGCACCAGGCGTCCAGCCCCTCGACCATCGGTCCGCCGTAAGCGGCCGAGACCGGATTGTTCTGCGGCTGGGCGAAATGGCCCAGCACCGCCTCCAGGGCGCGGCGCTGACCCAGGTCGTCCCGCGCGCCCGTCGAGAACGGCGGCATGGCGGACTCCGCGCTCTTGGCGTCCTGGAACAGGTTCGGCGCATTGGCCCCGCGGTCGACCGCGGCGCAGCCGAACTCGACCAGCCGGATCGGCTTCATGCCCGGCGTCCAGCCGGTGGGCTCGGCCGCCCGCACGCCGCCGGGCCGATTGTGATGCGGGTTCGACCACCAGCCTTTCAGGTCCTTGGGCCGGAACACCCACGGTTCGCCATGAGCCCCGTCGGTGATCGGCGTGCGGATCTGCCCCAGGCGGTCGGCCTCGGTGGCGTAGAACCAGTCGAAACCCTCGCCGCCGGCCACATTGGCGGCCAGATAGGCCGCGTCCGTCGGGCCGGCGTAGCCCGCCGACCGGTCCAGATGCTCGTCGCCCTCGGGCCAGTCGGCCAGCGGCGGGTACCAGTCGATCGCCACGTGATCGACGCTCGGGTCGGCCCACAGCGGATCCAGGTGGAAGGCTGCGTCGCCCGACCCATCCGCCGGCTGGTGCCCGAAATATTCGCTCCAGTCCGCCGCGTAGGACACCGACTTTCCGGGCCCCACGATCGCGCGGCACTCGGCGGCCAGCGCCCGCAGCGCCTCGACCGCCGGATACCCGCCTTCCGCATCGCGCAAGGTCGTGATCCCGCGCAGCTCCGAGCCGATCAGCAGCCCGTCGGCGCCCGTCTCGACCGCCAGCGCCGCATAATGGCGGGCCATCCGCCGAAGGCCCCAGTCCTCCGGCCCCCCGAAAAAGGCGGCGACCTCGTCGACGACGCCGGCGGTCCGGTCGTCTCCGGTGATCCGGCCCCGCCATGGATAGGCGGCCTGTTCGGCCTCGCCATACGGGTCGGGCCGGCCGTTGCCCGGCGGAATGTCCATGAACACGAACGGATACAGTACGACCTGGAGGCCGCGCGCCTTCAGCTCGGCCACCGCCTGGACCACGGCCGCATCGGCCGGGGTGCCGCCATAGGCGGGCTTCCCGTCGATTTGCGACACCAGATGGGCGTCGTCCCGGGTCAGGCCCGCCACCGACCACTCCAGCGGGCTGGTCGGCTTGTCCCGTCGCTCCACCCCCGGGCGCAGCTGACAGATCCCGGCCCGCAGGTCGTCGCCGAACCACCCGATGACCAGATTCACCCGCCGCAGGTTCGGGCATTGCGCCTGCAGCTGGTCCAGCGACACCAACAGATCCGCCCGTCCGAGCAGGTTGTTGACGTTCTCGGGCCGCGACCGGGTCAGGCCCTCGCGTCGCAGCACCGGCTCGGCGGCCAGGGCGAACTCTCCGGCGCCAGGGATCAGACAGACGCCCTCGAGCCGGTCCTCCAGCCGCGGCTCCGCCCCCCGCGCCCGACGGAACACCTCGACGCTCAAGTGCGGCGCGCGGTTTCCGAACGGCCCCAGGGGCAGGTCCTCGAACACCAGATAGGCCACGCCGCGATAGGCCGGCGCCTGCCCCTCCACCGCCTCGATCAGCGGATCGGGCGCCTGGGTCTCCTCGCCCCGGTGCACGCGCATGACCGCTCCCGCCAGGTCCAGCGGCTGTCCGTCCGCCCACACCCGCCCCACGCCATCGATCGGCCCCTCGCACAGGGCGACGGCGAAGCTGAGCGAATAGCTGTAATCGACCGTCCGCGGGCCGCCCTTGCCGCCGCCGTGCTCATGCCTCTGCTCGCGGAACCGGGCGGCCCAGATGACCTGGCCGGTGATCCGCGCCCGGCCGAAGGCGGCGGCCATCGGCGCCCCCTCGGCCGAGGACTGCAAGCGCAAGCCTTCGAGACGCGGCCCCCGCTGCCGGGGCGGGGCCAGGCCGGCGACCGCCAGCCGGTCCAGTTGCGCGCCGACGAAGGCGCCGATCGCCTTGCCGACGCCGCCGCCGATCAGGCCGCCGGCGGCGCCCAGAATGACCTGCGCCATCAGACGGTCTCCGGCCAGGTGAAGGCGGCGACCCGCCGCCGCAGCCACCAGTCGCCCATCCAGCTTTCGACCACGGTGCGTCCCCAATAGGCGTGGATCAGTCGCGGCGCCGGGCCGTCCAGCGCGCTCAGCACGCCGCAATGCTTGACCGGCGCGCCCGCGCTCATGCGAAACAGCAGCACGTCGCCGGGCCGGGCCAGCTCCAGCGGCAGCTCGATCAATCGCCGTCTTGCAGCGGCCAGCAGGGTTTCCTCACCGCCGCGCTCGGCCCAGTCGGGGGAATAGGCCGGGACCGCCTCCGGCTCAGGGCCGTAGAGCTCTCGCCAGACGCCGCGCACCAGTCCCAGACAGTCACACGCCACGCCGCGCAGGCTCGCCTGATGGCGATAGGGCGTGCCCAGCCAGCGGTGCGCCTCGATCAGCGCCCGGGCCCTCACCGCCGGCTCCCGCCGTCGTGTCGTCCGGCCGCGGCCGGGCGCGCGGTCAGGAAATCGTCCCCCGGGATATCGGGAAAGCCGCGGAAATTGATCCCGTTGCCGAACCGCTCGACGCAGGTCCGCCAACGCTTGTCGCACTGCGCCCCCGGATGCGCCGCCAGATCGACGCCGCATCGGCCGTCGCCCAGGACCGCATCGCACGTCCGGCCGTAGGTCCGCCCGACCACCCGGTCCAGCGCGGCCATCGGCCCATCCAGCTCGGCGGTGAAGGCTACGCCCTCGCGGACCATCCGGCTGATCGTGCCCCGCCACAGCCGCACCCGCAGCGCCGGCGCCCGCCAGTCCGCCTTCCACAACTCGACCTGCGCCCCGTCGTACAGGCCCGAGGCGATATCCGCTTCGGTCAGGGCGGCGTCGTCCAGCCCGCCGGCGGCCGTCAGGCTGCCCGCCGCCAGCCCGGAAGCGCACTCGCCGGCGCCGCCGGTCCAGCCGCTGTCGGCGCGGCAGGTCACCCCATCGATCTGCAGGTCGCGGTCGTGGTCGGTGAAGCCCAGCCGGGTTCCGTCGCGGCGGGTCACCAGCCACGCGTGACAGAGCGTCGCCGCCCCGCTCTCGACGCGGTCGGCCAGGCCGTCAGGCAAGAGTCTCATGGTCTCAGATCCGCAGTTCGATCAACGGCATGGCCACCATCCGGCCGGCCCCGAAGCTCTCCAGGGTCAGCTCGATCCGGTCCGCGTCGAAGCGCACCGGGGTGTCGAACGCGAACCCGGCGCTCACCTCCGCCCCGGACGCCGGCGGTCCGTCCAGCTCGACCAGACCGGTGGTCGGATCGACCGTGAACGCCCCGGGCGGCAGCTCCTCGCCCGCCACCGCCACCCGCACCGAGCCGTCGACCGGCTTGCGGATTTCCCGCAGGACGTCGCCATAGGCCTTGACCAGCTGGAAGGCCGTGCGCCCGCCGTCGCCAGGACCGAGGCTCTGATCCATGGCGCTGATCGTCCCGCCCGGCGCGCAGCTGCGGTAATCGGCGAAGTCGCGGAAGCGGAAGCCGTACAGCCGCCCCCGCCGCGCCTCGAAGAAGGCGGTCAGCGCCGCCATGTCGTCCAGCGAGCGCAAGCCGGCCCCGATCAGATAGCGCCGCCGCCCGTGCGCCCACGGGCTCGACCGACGTTCGAAGCCCGAGCCCAGGGCGACCACCTCGGTGCGCCGTTCGACGCCGCCGGTCGACCCGAACGCGAGCCGGGCCGGCAATCTGACTTCATGAAACATGGAATCCTCGCCGGACGAACGCCGTTCATGGCGTTTGCGCCCCTCGTGATTCCCGCCCTAGACTCCGACCCGGCTCGGAGGGAGCCTGAAGGAGGGCGTCTTGGACTGGAAATCTCTGTTCTTCTCAGCCGAAGGCCGCATCGGCCGCGGCGAATTCTGGATCGGCTGGCTGGTGCTGCTCGGCGTCAACGTGGTCGCCGGCTGGATCCCCCTGATCGGCTGGATCCTGGCCCTGGTCACGATCTACTGCAGCATCTGCATCTATTCGAAGCGCCTGCACGACATGGGCAAGAGCGGCTGGCTGCAGCTGGTCCCCATCGTCATCTGCACGATCGCCGGCGGGTTCGCCTTCGTCTCGATGGGCGCCGGGGTCATGATGGGCGCCCTGAGCGGCGGCGCCGACGAGATGGTCGCGGCCAGCGTCCTGGGCGGCCTGGGCATCGGTCTCCTCGCCCTGGCCGTGACGTTCATCGTCGGCGTGGCGTTCCTGCTGTGGGTCGGCCTCAGCGCCGGCGAGCCGGGCCCGAACCGCTTCGGCGAGCCGCCGGCGAAGTCGGCGGTCCCCTCGGCCGCCTGACGACCTCAGACCTTGCGCGCGCCGAGCATCACGGCGCGCGCAAGGGCGCTGGCGATCTGCGCTTCCGATCGCAGCAGGGCCGGCGCGCCGCCGTCGACCCGCACATTGACCGTGACGCCGCCGGCGCTCGCTGGCTCGATCGTCCCGGCCGCATGGGGCCTGAACACCTCCGGCCCCCGTTCCCCGACCAGATAGGCCGCGCCCGGCGCCACCGGCCCGCCATCGGCCCGGCCGCCGCCGTACACCCCGGACAGCACCGCGGCGATCGCCTCGCCCAGCGACCCGCGCCCGCCCTGCCCGGCCGCCGCATTGACCGCCGCCAGCACCGCCCGGGCCAGGTCCGCCAGGCTGACCTCGCCGTCCGCCGCCGCCCGGGCCAGCGACCGCGCCAGGCTCTCGCCCGCCTGGCCAAAGGCCGTCTCGATCGATTGCGCCGCCCGCTCGGCCGGCTCGCGCAGCGCCTCCAGCGCCGCGGCCGCCTCCGCCGTCCGGCGCGGAATCCCGTCCAGGCCGGTCGGCTCGAATTCGTCCGTCATGTCCCCTCCGCGCCGTCAGGCCACCGCGCCGCCAGCGCCTCCAGCTCCGCCCGCCGCATCGGCGTCGCGTCCGCCTGGGCCGCGGTCAGCATCCGCCACTCCTTCAGCGACAGGCGCCAGAACGCCTCCGGACCGACGCCCAGCCGCGCCGCGGCCTGCAGCATCGGCGCCCACATCAGGCGGCCGCCGCGAACGCCGCCGCCACCGCCGCGGCCGCTTCGCCCGGCTGGATGGACGCCTGATCCAGGGCCCCGGCCAGCGCGTGCTCGCCGCCGCCGCGCAGCAGGGCCGCCAGGATCACGGTCAGGTCCCGCGCCGACAGAGCCCGCAGCCGGCCGGCCAGGGCCTCGAACCCGTCGACCTCCAGCGCCGTCTCCATCTCCGCCAGCGCCCCCAGCGTCAGGCACAGCCGCCGCTCGACGCCGGCCAGGGAGACCCGCACGTCGCCGCGCGCGGCGTTGACCCCGCTCACGCGGCCGCCTCGAACGTCACCTCGCCGGCGCTGGCCAGGCTCAGCGCGAAGCTGGCCTCGCCCTCGTGTTCGCCGGCGTATTCCAGCGCGGCGACCAGGAACGGCCCCTGCAGCACGCCGAAGTCCGGCACGATCAGCCGCCAGGTGCGCGCCGACTGGTCGAAGAAGGCCTCGCGGATCCGGGCGTCGGACGCCGCGTCGCGGAACACGCCCTGCCCGCTGACCGCCGCTGACTTCACCCCGGCGCCGCCCAGCAACTCGCGCCAGCGTCCGGCGCTGTCGCCATCGGTCGCGTCGACGCTGCGGGCGTTCAGCGAAATGGTTCGCGCCCTCAGTCCCGCCACCGTGGTGAAGGCTTCCGGCGCGCCGCCGTCGCCGATCTTCAGCAGGATGTCCCTGCCGCGTTGGGCCGCCATCGGCTCCTCCTCACAGTTGCTCGGTCACCGCCCGCAGGCGGATCACCGCATAGGTCCGCCGATGGTCCGCGCCGCGGAACACGTCGACGTAGACGACCCGCAGGCTGACCAGCCGCAGACCCGCCGGTTCCAGCGGCGCATGGTGCAGACAGGCCCGCACGGCCGCCGCGATCGCGCGGGCCTCCTCGGCCCCCTCGAAGCGCGACACCCCGCTCAGAGTCAGAACCTGCTCCACGCCGCCGCCGTCGGCGTCCACCGGCCGGCTCTCGCTGCGACCGACCAGCAGCTGCGGGAAGTCCGCATCCTCCGCCGGCTGGTCCCACACCCGCGCGCCGACCAGGGCGCTCACCGCCGGGTCGGCCTTCAGGCGCGCGATCACCGCCGCGACCAGGGCGTTCTCCGGTCCGTCCATGTCAGAGCTCCCGTTCCAGGGTCAGGGCGGCGCGACCTGGCCTGGGCGTGTGCGGGGCCACGGCCAGGATGCGCCAGTCGCCGCCGTCGAACCGCAGCATCCGGCCCGGGCGCAGTCGCAAATCGATCCGGGCTTCGGCCGTCAGGGTTTCCAGCGGCCGGGGCGCGGCGCCGGCCTCGGTCCGCGTCCGGCGTCGCGGGCGACCCGGCGCCAGCCAGACCACGCCCACGGCCTCCCAGCCGGTCGACCGGCCGCCGAACGGCGTCTCCTGGCTGATCGGCTCGAACAGCTCGGCCAGTCGGCGCAGGCCGCTCACAGCCGCGCCCTCCGCCAGGGCGCGATCCACGGCTCCACCGGCGCCAGGTCCGGCTCGCCGCCGCGCTCGTAGGCGCTCAGGGCCAGCATCAGCACCGCCAGCCGCAGCGGGGCCGGCGAGTCCGCATCCAGACTTAGCGCGCAGGCCGCCTCGACCCGCGCCCGCGCCGCCGCCAGCACGGTCGCGATCAGCCCGTCCTCCGCCTCGTGTTCGACGCGCAGGAACAGCTTCGCCTCGGCCACGGTGACCGGGTCGCTCATGGAAATAATCCTCGAAGGCGCCGCGCGTCGGGTCGGGAGGTCCCCGCAGGGGCCGACGACCGCGCGGCAAGGGAGAATGCCCGCGCGTCGGGTCCGGAGGTCCCGAAGGGCCGAAAACCGCGCGGCGAACAAGATGCCCCTCTCCCCTTGTGGGAGAGGGAGGGGCCCGCAGCCCGCGTCGGCGGACTGCGGGGGGGTGAGGGGTCGCGCCGACC
>CAZQBJ010000015.1:0-19839 GCA_964591465.1 uncultured Brevundimonas sp. | reverse complement strand
CGGGCGCAGAGGCTCACCGCCGCGGCGACCTCGGTCGTCGAGCCGGGCGTCAGCATCAAGGGGGTCCGACCGGTCCAGCGCCCGCGCCACTCGGCCAGCGACGGGGCGATCACGGCGGGATCCTCGGTCCAGCCGGCGGGGCCGAGGGCGGATTTCAATTCGTCGAGGACGGCGGGGTCGGGGGCGGACATGCGGTCGTTGTGTCAAACCCTTGGGAACGGGGGAAGGGGAAAGCTAAGGTCGGCGCCATGAGCTCTCTCTCCGCGCCCGTGCCCGCCGTGGGCGTCGTGTGTCTGCGCGACGACCAGGTGCTGCTGATCCGCCGCGGGCGACCGCCGCGGCTGGGCGAGTGGAGCCTGCCGGGCGGCCGCATCGAGCCGGGCGAACGGGCGGTCGAGGCGGCCCTGCGAGAACTGCGCGAGGAGACCGGCGTGCAGGCGCGCATCCTCGGCCTGGTCGACGTGGTGGACGGCGTGTTTCCCGACATCGGCGCCCACTATGTGCTGATCGACTACGCGGCCGTCTGGCTGGCCGGCGAGCCGACGGCCGGCGACGACGCGGCCGAGGCGGCCTTCCACCCGGTCTCGCAGATCGACCGGCTGGTCCGCTGGGACGAGACGGCGCGCATCGTCCGTCAGGCCCTCGCCCTGCGCGATTCGGCCGGCGCGGGTCCGGATTCGCTGGCGAAGCCGGGTCCGGCGCGATAGCCTTGGCCCCCTGACCTGGAGGGCTGAATGAGCATTTTTGCGATCACGCTGCTGGTGCTGGCCGCGGTGGTGGTGTTTTCCGCGATCAAGATCGTGCCCCAGGGCCGGGAGTTCACGGTCGAACGCTTCGGCAGGTACACCAAGACCTTGACCCCCGGGATCCACTTCCTGACCCCGTTCGTCGAGCGCATCGGCCGGCGGATGAACATGATGGAGCAGGTCCTGGACGTGCCCCAGCAGGAGGTCATCACCAAGGACAACGCCACGGTGAAGGTCGATGGCATCGTCTTCATCCAGGTCATGGATGCCGCCGCCGCCGCCTATCGGGTCGACAATCTGAACTACGCCATCGCCCAGCTGTGCATGACCAACCTGCGGACCGTGGTCGGCTCGATGGACCTGGACGAGGTGCTGAGCCAGCGCGACGCCATCAACACCCGGTTGCTGCAAGTGATCGACGCGGCCACCGAGCCGTGGGGCGTCAAGGCCAACCGCATCGAGATCAAGGACCTTCAGCCGCCGACCGACATCACCAACGCCATGGCCCGCCAGATGAAGGCCGAGCGCGAGCGGCGCGCGGTGATCACCGAGGCGGACGGCGAGAAGCAGGCGGCCATCGCCCGCGCCGAGGGGGCCAAGCAGTCGGCCATCCTGCAGGCCGAAGGGCGCAAGGAGGCGGCCTTCCGCGACGCCGAGGCGCGTGAGCGCGAGGCCGAGGCCGAGGCCAAGGCCACGGCCATGGTGTCCGAGGCGATCGCTCGCGGCGACGTCAACGCGATCAACTATTTCGTCGCCCAGGCCTACGTCGAGGCGTTCTCCGAACTGGCCCGCTCGCCGCAGCAGAAGACGGTCATCGTGCCGGCCGAGATGGGCGCCCTGGTCGGCTCCATCGCCGGCTTCGGCGAACTGGTCGGCCTGGCCCGCGAACAGCAAGGAGCCCGCCCGGCTCCTCCGCCGGCCCAGACCCGCCGCGCCGCCGCCCCGTCCGACGCCCCGCCGCCGCAGTCGGTGCGCAACCCGCGGCGCGGCTCGGTCCCGCGGTCGGAGTGACGCCGATGGACGCGCTCGTCGCCCTGTATCAATCCCAGCCGTTCTGGATCTGGCTGGCGATCGGCATCCTGATCCTGGCGGTGGAGACCGCCGCCGGCACCGAATGGCTGCTGTGGCCGGCCGTCTCGGCCGGGGTGGTGGCGGTGCTGACCGCCATCGGGGTTCGCCTCGGCTTCCCGGGCGAGCTGGCCGTGTTCGCCGCCCTGACCCTGGTCACCACCCTGACTTCGCGCCGCCTGCTCAAGCGGGTGACGCCCGAGGCGGCCGACATCAACGACCGCAACCTGCGCCTGATCGGCCAGCGGGCCCGGGTCACCGAAGCCTTCGTCGACGGCCGCGGCCGCGTCTTCGTCTCCGGCTCCGAATGGGCCGCCGAGATCGACGCCGACGCCCCCGCCGTGGGCGAGAGCGTCGTGGTCGAATCGGTCTCAGGCTCGATCCTCAAGGTCCGTCCGGGCTAAGGGGAGGGGGTCAGTCGCGGCGGGCGGCGAGGATTTCCTCGACCCCGCGGTTGGCCAGGGCGTCGGCCCGGTCGTTCAGGGCGTGGTCCGAGTGGCCCTTGACCCAGCGCCAGCTGACCTCGTGCCGGGCGCGGGCCGCGTCCAGCCGCTTCCACAGGTCGTCGTTCTTGACCGGCTTCTTGTCCGCCGTCTTCCAGCCGCGCGCCTTCCAGCCGCGGATCCACTCGCTGATGCCCTTCATCACATAGGTGGAGTCGGTGTGCAGCTCGACCTTGCAGGGGCGGGTGAGGGCCTCCAGCGCCATGATGGCGGCCATCAGCTCCATCCGGTTGTTGGTGGTCAGCGGCTCGCCGCCCCACAGCTCCTTTTCGCGGCCGCCGAACTGCAGGATCGCGCCCCAGCCGCCGGGGCCGGGGTTGCCCTTGCAGGCGCCGTCGGTGTGGATGATGACCTGGGCCAATGGCGACTCACTGTGACTGAGCGGCAAACCTAGCGAAAGCCTCCGGCTTTCCCACCCGCCTCAGACGGACAACCGCGTCGTTTTTGGCCCCGGTTTCGTTGGCCCGACGCCTTGCGATGGCCTATATGGCGGCCCAAGATCATGCAGACGCGTCGCCGGGGCGACTGCGCAGGAGAATCCAATGGGCGCCTTCAGTATCTGGCACTGGGTCATTGTCATCGTCGTGGTGCTGCTGCTGTTCGGCGGCCGGGGCAAGCTGTCGGGCCTGATGGGCGACGCGGCCAAGGGCATCAAGGCGTTCCGCGACGGCCTGAAGAACGACGACAGCAATACGGACGGCCCTTCCGAGGGGGTCAGCTCGCTGCCGCGCACGGACGCCGAGAAAGACGACCTGAAGCGCTAGACCCCGCGGGAAAGAACCTGAGCCATGGGTGGTCTCGGTCCCGGCATCGGGGGCTTCGAACTCATCATCGTCGCGATCGTCGCGCTCATCGTGGTGGGTCCGAAGGACCTGCCGCTGCTGATGCGCAAGGTCGGCCAATTCATGGGCAAGGCCCGGGCGATGGCGGCCGAGTTTCGCGCCAGCTTCGACGAGATGGCGCGCCAGTCCGAGCTGGACGAGCTGCGCAAGGAGGTCGAGTCGCTGCGTTCGGGCCAGATGCTGCAGCAGCTGGGGCCCGAGGCCGACACCACCATTCGCGAAATCCGGGACGACCTGACCCGCCCGGCCACCCTGGCGCCCGAGCGTCGGCCGGCGCTGGAGACCCCCGAGGGCGCGCCGAGCGCCGAGATGGCGGCCGTCGCCCCCGGGCCGGAAGCCGCGCCGCCCGCTGAACCGAAGCCGAAACCCGCCGCCAAGCCCGGGGCCAGGGCCGCGGCCGCGCGCCCGCGCAAGACGGCGCCGGCCTCGAGCGCCAAGCGGCGGCGCAAGCCGGCCGCTTCCGAGGGGCCCGGTGCATGAGCCGGCTGATCGACGAGGAAGCCGAGATCGAGGCCTCGCGCGCGCCGCTGCTGGACCACCTGATCGAGCTGCGCGGCCGGCTGATCGTCTGCGTCGCCGCCTTCCTCATCGCCTTCATCGGCTGCTTCTTCGTCTCCGAGCCGCTGTACGTCTTTCTGGTGCGGCCGTTCGCGGCGGCCCACGCCCTGTACGCGGCGGGGGGCGGCCATGGCGGCTCGCCGCTGGACCTGATCGCCGTCACCGCCGGCCTGAAGAGCCTGCCGACCCTCAGCGGCGAGACGGTCGACCTGATCTTCACCGCCCCGCTGGAGATCCTGTTCACCAAGCTCAAGCTGGCCGGCTTCGGGGCCGTGGTCGTGGTGTTCCCGATTCTCGCCTGGCAGCTGTACCGCTTCGTGGCCCCGGGCCTGTACCGCAACGAGAAGAAGGCCTTTTTCCCGTTCCTGGTGGCCGCGCCGGTGCTGTTCCTGCTGGGCGCGGCGATGGTCTATTTCGTCATGCTGCCGTTCGTCATGTGGTTCTCCCTGAGCCAGCAGATCAGCAGCGAGACGGTCACCGCGGCCCTGCTGCCGCGGGTCTCCGACTATCTGAACCTGGTCACGGCCCTCCTGCTGGCCTTCGGCCTGTGCTTCCAGCTGCCGGTGGTGATGACCCTGCTGGGCATGGCCGGGCTGATCAGCTCGAAGGCCATGGCCGAGGGACGCCGCTACGCCATCGTGGCCGTCGTCGTGGTCGCCGCGGTGGTCACGCCGCCCGATCCGATCAGCCAGCTGATGCTCGCGATCCCGCTGGTCGGGCTGTACGAGGTGTCGATCTGGTGCGTGCGCCTGATCGAGCTGCGCCGCCGTCGGCGCGACGCGGCCGAAGGGCTGGCCTGAAACGCGAAGCGCCCGCCCCCGCGAGGGGACGGGCGCGCCGCCGACCGACCCGAGCCGATCAGGCCTTGTAGTACATGTCGAACTCGACCGGGTGCGGGTGCAGCTGCAGCCGCATGACTTCCTCCATCTTCAGCTCGATGTAGCTGTCGATGAAGTCGTCATCCATGACGCCGCCCTTCTTGAGGAAGGCGCGATCCTTGTCGAGGTTCTCCAGCGCCTCCTTCAGGCTGCCGCAGACTTCCGGCACGTTCTTCCGCTCCTGCGGCGGCAGGTCGTACAGGTTCTTGTCCATGGCCGCGCCCGGATCGATCCGGTTCTCGATGCCGTCCAGGCCGGCCATCAGCAGCGACACGAAGGTCAGGTAGGGGTTGCCCATCGGGTCGGGGAAACGGACCTCGAGGCGCTTGGCCTTGGGCGAGGAGACCCACGGGATGCGGATCGAGGCCGAGCGGTTGCGCGACGAATAGGCCAGCTTCACCGGCGCCTCGTAGCCGGGCACCAGACGCTTGTACGAGTTGGTGCTCGGGTTGGCGAACGCGTTGATCGCCTTGGCGTGCTTGATGACGCCGCCGATGTACCACAGGCACATTTCCGACAGGCCGGCGTATTTGTCGCCGGCGAACAGCGGCTTGCCGCCCTTCCAGATCGACTGGTGCACGTGCATGCCCGAGCCGTTGTCGCCGTACATCGGCTTGGGCATGAAGGTCGCGGTCTTGCCGTAGGCCGCCGCCACATTGTGGATGACGTACTTATACAGCTGCATCCGGTCGGCCATGGTCAGCAGGTCCGAGAACTTCAGACCCAGCTCGTGCTGCGCCGGGGCGACCTCGTGGTGGTGCTTCTCCGGCTCCATGCCCAGCTCGCCCATCACCGCCAGCATCTCGCCGCGCAGGTCCTGGCCGGAGTCGATCGGGTTGACCGGGAAATAGCCGCCCTTGGAGGTCGGCCGGTGCCCCATGTTGCCTTCGGGATAGGCCCGGTTGGTGTTGGCCGGCAGCTCGACCGAGTCGAAGCTGTAGCCGGTGTCGTGGGCGGCGGTGGACCAGCGCACGTCGTCGAACACGAAGAATTCGGCCTCGGGCCCGAAATAGACCGTGTCGCCGACGCCCGACGACTGCACATAGGCCAGCGCCTTGCGGGCCATCGACCGCGGGTCGCGGTTGTAAGGCTCTCCGGTGTCCGGATTCAGCACGTCGCAGAACAGGGCCAGGGTCGGCTGCTGGTAGAACGGGTCGAGGATCGAGCTGGTCAGATCCGGCTTGAGCAGCATGTCGCTCTCGTTGATCGCCTTCCAGCCGGCGATCGACGAGCCGTCGAACATGGTGCCTTCCTCCAGCATCTCCTCGTCGACCATGCCGACGTCGAAGGTGACGTGCTGCAGCTGTCCCTTCGGGTCGGTGAATCGGAAATCGACGTAGCGAACGTCGTTCTCCTTGATCTGTTCGAGGATCTTTTCGGCGCTCATGGTCTGTAGGTTCCTGTTCGGGGAGGTGGAAAGGAAAAGGCCGCCCTGGGGGGCGGCCGGTTCAGATAGCCTGGGGTCCGACTTCTCCGGTGCGGATGCGGATGACTTCGAGAACGTCGGAGACGAAAATCTTGCCGTCGCCGATCTTGCCCGTGCGCGCCGCGGCCTGGATCGCCTCGATCACCGCCGGGACCAGGTCGTCCCCGACAATGACCTCGAGTTTGATCTTGGGCAGGAAGTCCACGACGTACTCGGCGCCGCGATACAGCTCGGAATGGCCTTTCTGGCGGCCGTATCCCTTGGCCTCCAGAACGGTCATGCCCTGCACGCCGATATCCTGAAGCGCTTCCTTCACCTCATCGAGCTTGAAGGGTTTGATGACGGCTTCAATTTTCTTCATGACGGTCCCGAGGCGTTGCGCGTTCTACGGTTACAAGGGGGCAACGCCTGGACAGTCATGGGACAGTGCATTGCAACATAACGCAAGCCTCCAGGCTCGAAATTTTGTCACAAACGCCGCCGGCCCGGCCCGCCGTGGCGCCGGCGCCGCAGGCGCGCGAAGGACCACCCCATGAGCGAGGTCAATGAACCGGCGGCCTGGCGGGCGGTTCTGCCCTGGCCGGACGGCGACACCCACAAGCACGCGCGCGGCCGGCTGGGCGTGATCGCCGGCGGGCCGCTGCGAACCGGAGCCGCCCGGCTGGTCGCCCGGGCCGGCCTGCGCATCGGCGCCGGGGTGGTCAAGGTGCTGTGCCCGCCCGAATCGGCGGCCGTCCTGGCCCCGGTGCTGGAGGCGGCGCTGCTGGACAGTTTCACCGGCGAGGACGAGCTGGAAACCCTGGCGCGGCCGATGCACGCCGTGGTCATCGGCCCGGCGGCCGGCGTGACCGATGCGACCATGGAGAACCTCGAGGCGCTGCAGCGCACCGGCGCCGCCCTGGTGGTCGACGCCGACGCCCTGACGGTGTTCCGCGAGTCGCCGGGCGACCTGTTCGGCTGGCTGGACCGCGACGACGTCCTGACCCCGCACGCGGCCGAGCTTGAACGGCTGTTCCCCGGTTTGCTGGCCGAGCAGGGGCGGATCGGGGCGGCGGTGCGGGCGGCGGCCCAGGCCGGCGCCGTGGTCGTGCTCAAGGGGCAGCAGACGGTGATCGCCGCCCCGGACGGCCGGGTCCGTCTCAATCAGGCGCGCGCGCCCTGGCTGGCGACCGCCGGTTCCGGCGACGTGCTGGCCGGCATGATCGGCGGCCTGCTGGCCCAGGCGCACGCCACCGGGATGGACAGTTTCGACGCCGCGAGCGCCGCGGTGTGGCTGCACGCGGAGGCGGCCCGCCGGTTCGGGCCGGGCCTGATCGCGGAGGACCTGCCCGACGCCCTGCCGCCGCTGCTGGCCGAACTCTATCCGGGCGGCTGAGCGGCTCAGTCCAGCCGGCCGGCCTTGCGCAGCATCGAGATGATCTGCTCCGCCGCCTCTTCGGGGCTGGTCAGGGTGGTGTCGATGCGCAGCTCCGGCGCTTCGGGGGGCTCGTAGGGGCTGTCGATGCCGGTGAAGTTCTTCAGCCGGCCGGAGCGGGCCTTGCGATACAGGCCCTTGACGTCGCGCGCCTCGGCCACCGCCAGCGGGGCGTCGATGAACACCTCGAAGAACTCGCCCCGCGCCATCCGCTCGCGGGCCATCCGGCGTTCGGCGGCGAACGGCGAGATGAACGAGGTCAGCACGATCAGCCCGGCGTCGGCCATCAGCCAGGCCACCTCGGCGGCGCGCCGGATGTTCTCCACCCGGTCGGCCTCGGTGAAGCCCAGGTCGCGGTTCAGCCCGTGGCGCACATTGTCGCCGTCCAGCAGATAGGTGTGCCGCCCCTCCGCCTGCAGGCGCTTCTCGACCAGATTGGCGATGGTCGACTTGCCGGCCCCGGACAGGCCGGTGAACCACACCACCGCCGGCGACTGGCCCTTGGCCGCCGCCCGGCTTTCGCGGCTGACGTCCAGCGCCTGCCAGTGGATGTTGTGCGCCCGGCGCAGGGCGAACCGGATCATGCCGGCCGCGACCGTGGCGTGGCTCAGCCGGTCGATCAGGATGAAGCCGCCCAGCTCGGGGCTGCGGTCGTACGGCTCGAACGGGATCGGCCGCGACAGGCTGATGTTGCACCGGCCGATCTCGTTCAGCTCCAGCTGCCGGGCGGCCAGAGGCTCCAGGGTGTCGACGTTCAGCCGGTGCTTGATCTCGGTGATCTGGGCGGTGAGCGTCGTCGCGCCCAGCTTCAGCACATAGGGGCGCCCCGGCAGCAGGCCGGTCTCGGACATCCACACCAGGTCCGCCTCGAACTGGTCGGCGATTTCCGGCGGATCCTCGGCGGCCGCGATCATGTCGCCGCGCGAGCAGTCGATCTCGTCGACCAGGGTGACGGTCACCGACTGGCCGGCGACCGCTTGGTCGAGGTCCCCGTCGGCGGTGACGATCCGGGCCACCCGGCTGGCGATGCCCGAGGGGACGACCCGCACCGGATCTCCGGGCCGCAGCCGCCCGCCGGCGATGCGTCCGGCGAAGCCGCGGAAGCTGGCGTCCGGCCGGATCACCGACTGCACCGGAAGGCGAAAGGGCAGGGCGGCCGCCTTGCCGGTGCGGTCCGCATCGACGGTTTCCAGATGCCCCAGCAGGGTCGGACCGGCGTACCACGGGGTGCGGGCGCTGGGCGTCGCGACATTGTCGCCCTCGGGCCCGCAGACCGGGATGGCCGTTATGTGATCCAGACCGATCCGGGCGGCGAACGCCTGGTATTCCTCGACGATGCCGTCGAACACCGCCTGCGACCAGTCGACCAGATCCATCTTGCTGACCGCCAGCACCACATGGCGCACGCCCATCAGCCGCACGATCTGGCTATGGCGCCGGGTCTGGCGCAGCACGCCGCGGGTGGCGTCGACCAGGATCACCGCCAGGTCGGCGGTCGAGGCCCCGGTGGCCATGTTCCGGGTGTACTGCTCGTGCCCCGGCGTGTCGGCCACGATGAAGGCCCGGCGCGGGGTGGCGAAATACCGGTAGGCGACGTCGATGGTGATGCCCTGTTCGCGCTCGGCCGCCAGGCCGTCGACCAGCAGGGCGAAATCCAGCTCTTCGCCGCGGGTGCCGCAGGCGCGCGAGTCGGCCTCCAGCGCCTGCAGCTGATCGTCGAACACCGCCCCGGCTTCGTACAGCAGCCGGCCGATCAGAGTCGACTTGCCGTCGTCGACCGAGCCGCAGGTGATGAAGCGCAGCCGTTCCATCAGAAATAGCCCTCGCGCTTCTTGGCTTCCATCGAGGCCCCGGCGTCGCGGTCGATGGTCCGGCCCTGCCGCTCGGAACTGGAGGCGGCGGCCATTTCGGCGATCACCGCCTCGACCGTCTCGGCCTCGCTGCGCACCGCGCCGGTGAGCGGGTAGCAGCCGAGGGTGCGGAACCGCACCCGAAGCCTCTGCGGGGCCTCGTTCGCGACCAGGGGGAACCGCTCGTCGTCGACCATGATCAGGGCGCCGTCGCGGATCACCACCGGCCGCTCGGCGGCGAAGTACAGCGGGACCACCGGAATCCCCTCGGCCTGGATGTAATTCCACACGTCCAGTTCGGTCCAGTTGGACAGGGGGAACACCCGGAAGGTCTCTCCCGGCTGCTTGCGCGCGTTGTACAGGCTCCACAGTTCGGGCCGCTGACCCTTCGGGTCCCAGCGGTGGCCGGCGGCGCGGAACGAGAACACCCGCTCCTTGGCCCGACTCTTCTCCTCGTCGCGACGGGCCCCGCCGAACGCGGCGTCGAAGCCATGCCGGTCGAGCGCCTGTTTCAGCCCTTCGGTCTTCCACAGCTCGGTGTGCAGGGCCGAACCGTGGTCGAACGGATTGACCTTGCGCGCGGCCGCCTCGGGATTGTGATGCACGATCAGCTCATGCCGCGCGGCGACCTGGTCGCGCATCACGTACATGTCGCGGAACTTCCAGGTCGTGTCGACGTGCAGCAGCGGGAAGGGCAGGCGGCCGGGGAAGAACGCCTTCTCGGCCAACCGCAGCATCACCGCGGAGTCCTTGCCCATCGAATAGAGCATGACCGGCCGGGCGCACTCGGCCACGGTCTCGCGAATGATGTGGATCGCCTCGGCTTCGAGCCGCTGCAGGTGGGAAATCGTCACAGAAGGTCCGTTCGAGGAAGAGAGGCTGCGCGGGTCAGGCCGCGGCGGCCGGGGTCGGCGGATTGAGCGGGCCGAACTTCGGGTCGAAGCTCAGCAGGCTCTGTATCTCGGTGGACCCGGCGCCGATGGCCATCGGGCAGATCGCATCGGGAATCACCGCCACGTCGAACAGTTCCTTGATCTCGCCCTCAAGCTTGATCCACTCGACCACGTCGCCCGAGCGCAGGTTGATGATCAGCACCCCGCACCACGGCTCGCCGTCGCGCTCGCGGATCGCCTTGTCCAGCTCCAGCCCCTTGAAGGCGCCGTCGCGCGGCAGCGATACCGTGACCACCGCATGGCCGTCGACCAGCGACAGGCCGCGCAGGAAGCCCGGGCAGAAGGCGACGTCCTCCTTGGCCCCCGTTTGCGGATCAATGCGGATCAGCCAGCCGCGGCCGGAATCCAGCGCCCAGACCTGGTCGTTCCACACGCGCGGGCTGTGCGGCATCGACAGCTGATCGGTGACGACGCGGTCGGTCTGCACGTCGATCAGCACGCCGCCCTCGTGCCGCCGCTGGCGCCAGCCGGTCAGGACGTCGCTGCGGCTGACCGCGGTGACATAGCGCGGCGCGCCGTCGGCCATGGCCAGGCCGTTCAGGTGGCAGCGATCCTCGGCCGCCAGCTTCGAGATGAACGGCGGCTTCCACACCGGGGTGAAGCCGTAGCGCGGCGACAGGGTGGCCAGGCACGAGAATTTGGTGTTGACGAAGATCACCCGGCCAGCGCGGTCGACGCCCAGCTCGTGCACGTCCACGTCGCCCACGGTCTGGGCGTTGCGCGGCACGAACAGCCGGTCGAAATGCTTGTTGGCCACCTCGCCGGGGCCCAGCACGTTCTCCAGCCGCCAGATTTGGAACAGCGAGCCCAGGTACAGCCGGTCGCGCTGGGCGAACACGCCCATGGCCCGCTGGAACGACTGCTGATGGAACGACACCTTGCCGCCGGGCAGCAGGCCGACAAGGAACAGCTTGCCCGTCTGGTACGAGGTGAAGGCCAGGCTGCATTTGCGCGCCGCCAGCCAGGCCGCGAAGCCGCGCGAGACCGAGATGCGGGTCTCGCCGCCCGCCTGCGCCGCCTCGGCCGGGGCCGCCGCGCCGGACGCCGGAGCCGACGCCTTTTTCCGGACGCCCCCGTCGGACTTGGCCGCGGCGGGCGTCGGGGTCTTGCTGGTCATGGTCACGCCTTCACAAGCCGGAACACCGGCGCGGAACCGTGAAGCTCCGCGCCGGGCCGATCAAGGGGCCGTTCGAGATTTCTACCAGCGCCAGCGCACGCCCAGGCGGGCGGTGAAGCCGGAGGCCTCGTCGCCGCCGAACAGGGCCTCGCCCTCGGCGAAGGCCTCGAGCCCGCCGGGGGTGACCGCCGAGACGCCGAAATCGGCGCGGCCATGGGCCCCGGCCGCCTGGTCGACGAACCGGTCGCTGAGCGCATTGGCCCGAACGATCATCACGTTCTCGCCGTCGAACTCCTCGACCGCGAACAGGCCGAGGTGCGGGGTCAGGGTGACGCCGCCCGCCGTCGTGTGATGGCTGCCGAACCGCAGGCCGGCCTCGCCGCGCAGGCTTTGCGCCTCGTCGTACTCGAAGGTCGCGCCCTGGCCGGAGAAGCCGTCCAGATCGGCCGACACCCAAGACAGCCGCGCCAGCGGCTCGACGAACCAGCCGTGATCGTCGCCCAGCCGCACGCCGGTCTCGATCCGCGCGCCCCAGGCCGTGCCGTCGAACGACTCGTACAGCGGCACGGCCGGCATCAGGGCCTCGACCTCGTACCAGTCCGCCTTGACCAGTCCGTTGATGAAGAACCGGCCCGTGTTCCAGCCGGCGTAGGCGCCGAGGTTGAAGCCGGCGTAGTCGGCGCTCGACCCGGCATCCAGCCGCATCGAGGATTTCATCATGCCCGTGGTCAGGCCCCACAAGGCGCCGCGGCGGCGCACGTCGAAGCCGCTCTGGAAGCCCTGATGCTCCTGTTCCCACGACAGGTCGGCCGCCACCGGCGCGCCGAAAGCCGTGAACGTTCGCAGGCCCGAGGTCTGCTCCTCGCCGCCGGCGAAGACCTGGGCCCACATCTCCAGCCCGTCCGCCCGGCCGGCGTCGCGCAGGTCGTCCATGCGGGCCGACCAGGCGTCGCCGCCCTTGTGCCAGACGTTCTGCGCCCCGGCCATGAAGCGCAGCGGCTCCAGCACCCGGGGCGAGGCGCCGCCGGTCAGGGTGAAGCTCTGCGTCGCCGGGTCGTAGGCGATCTCATAGGCGACGAAGCCGCTGATCTGGGCGTTGTCGAGCACGAACTCGCCGCCGGTCTCGGCCGATCCGGACTGGACGAACACCGCCGAGACGCCCAGGCCGGCCGCGCCGACCGTGTTGACCGACACCGGCGTAACTCCGGTGGCGTCGCCGACGATCAGCAGATCGGAGGTCGATCCGGCCACGTCGATGATCAGCCCGCCACCGGCCAGGCCGTTGAAGGTGGCCGAGGACAGGTCCAGCACATCCCCGGCGGTCCCGTTGCCCATGTCGATCAGGCCGGCGTTGTCGACCGTCTCGAGCCCGGCGAAGGCCACCGAAACCGGCGCGCCGGCGCCGACGATCTGGATCAGGCCGCTGTTCGACAGCACGTCGTCGCCCAGGCCGAAGTCGCTGTCGCCGAAGGCGAACCAGCTGCCGGCGTTGTTCAGCACGTCGTCCCCGGCCGTCAGGCTGACGGCGCCGTGGATGGTGTTGCCGGTGTTGTTGATGGTCGCCGCGCCGCCGCTGACGTCGATCGCGTAGCCGCTCGCGGAGCTGACCGAGCCGGCCAGGTTGATCGTCGTGCCGAGGATCGAGGCGGCCTGGATGCCGCCCGTGCCGCCGATCACCTCGGCGCCGGCCGCGACGGTGATCTCGACCGTCTCGCCGGTCGTGCGGATCCCCAGACCCTGGGCCGAGCTGACCTCGCCGGTGATCGCGATCTGCACGCCGCCGGCCGGAGCCAGGGCGACGATGGCGTCCGAATTCGCCCCGGTGACGCTCACCGAACTGGCGTTGATCACCGCGTCGCCCAGGGCGCTGGCGTAGACGCCGTACACATTGTCGCCGCCGGCGCTGACCGCGCCGCCCAGGTTCAGGATGGCGTCGGTTCCCGCGTCGGCGAACACGCCGCCGGCGGCGCCGGCCACCGATCCGCCGGACGACAGATTGATCTCGACCGCCTGGCCGGTGGCGATCACCCCCATGCCCTGGAGGGAACTGACGGCGCCGGTCACGCCGACCGTCGCGTCGCCGCTGTTGGATATGGCGCTCACCGCGTCCGCGCTGTCCCCGGTGACGCTCACCTGGTTCACATTGATCACCGTGTCGCCGGTGTCGGAGAGCCCCACAACCCCGGGCGCCCCGTCGCCGCTGGCGCTGACCGCCCCGGCCAGGTTGAGCGTCGCGCCGAGTTCGGAGGAAACGATCACGCCGCCCAGACCGGTCACCGACCCGGCCGCGTCCAGGGTGACCTGGACCGTCTCGCCGAAGACGATGACCCCAATGCCGCCGGCGTTGACGTCGCCCGTCAGGCCCATGGTCACGTCGCCGGCCGTGGCCGAGGCGACGACGCCGTTCGCGGCCGCGCCTGAGGTCGTCACGTCGGCGATGTCGAGCACCATGTCGCCGGTGGCCGATACGGCCAGGACGCCGAACGCGCCGTCGCCCGTGGCGCTGACGGCTCCGGCCAGGTCCATGACGACGTCGCCGGCGCCGTAGGCGAACACGCCGCGGGTCGCCCCGCTCACCGACCCGTCGGACGTCACGGCGATCTCCACCATATCGCCCATGGCGTAGACCCCGGCCGCCTGGGCCGAGCGCGTTTCACCGGTGACCTCGATCGACACGTCGCCCGCGTAGGCGCGACCGAAGATGGCGTCCGAGCCGGCGCCCGTGACGGTCACCTCGGCGCTGCGGATCACCGTGTCGCCGGCGTACGACATGGCGTAGACGCCGGTCGCATTGTCGCCGCTGGTGCTCACCGCGCCGCTGTTGACGATGGTCGAGCCGGCGTAGCCGGCGGCGACCAGCCCCGAGGAGAGGTCGCCCGTGGTGCTCACCGCGCCGGTGCTGGTGATCGACACCTGGTCATAGCTGGCCGCCATGATCCCCGTGGCGTCCAGGCCGCTGGTCGAGATGTCGCCGCTGGTGATGGTGATCGGGTGCGAAGTGGGCAGCAGGGCGGCCATGATGCCGCCGGCGCCGTCGCCCGAGGTCGTGATCGAGTCGCTGTTGATCACCACCTCGCCGTCCAGGGCGGCGGCCAGAATGCCGACCGCGCCGTCGCCGGCGGTGACGACCTCGCCGGAGTCGATCTGGATGTCGCCCGCGAAACTGATGACTCCGATGCCCATGCTGAAGTAGCCTTGGGTCTGCACCAGGCCGCTGGTGATCGAAACGTCGCCGTAGCCGGCGAAGACTCCGACGCCGACCGAGTTCGCGCCGGCGGTCGTGACCGTTCCGCTCTCGATCACCACGTCGCCCTGATCGCTGCCGACGCTGATGCCCTGGGCGTACAGACCGTTGGTGGCGACGCTCGTGCTGGTGATCCGCACATCGCCCTCGTCCGAATAGACGAAGATGCCGTCCGCATATTCGCCGGCGGTCACGATCGCGCCGCTGGTCACGGTGATGTCGCCGTATTCGGAGAGCGCCCGGATGCCGATCGCCTCCTCGCCGGACGTGGTCACGGAGCCGCTGGCCAGTTCGATGTCGCCGTCCACGGTCTCGACATCGATGCCGTAGGCGTAGGCGCCCGCGGTGACGATCTCGCCGCTGTCGATCAGGACGTCGCCCCCGTAGCTGTACACCTCCATGGCGCTGGCGTTGTCGCCAGAGGTGACGATGCGCTGCGCGGCGATGTCCATGGCGCCGGTCACGCTGATGGCGTCGATCCCGGTCGCGCCTTCGCCTTCGGTGGTGATCTGCGCAACCGAAACGATCGTGGCGCCGTACAGCGCGGCGACATCGATGCCGTCAGCCCGGTCGCCGGTGGTCGCGATCTCGTTGGCCAGGATCAGGACGTCGCCATAAACGCTCAGGACGTCGATCCCGTCGCTGTCCTCCCCGGTGGTGGAGAACAGGTCGCCGGCCACCGCGACGTGGGCGTCGTCGGTCCGCACTTCGACGGCGTTCGATTCATAGCCGGCGGTCGTGACCGAGTCGCTGATCACGATCACATAGCCCGGGCCGAGGCTCTCGACCGTGATGCCGATGGAATAGTCGCCCTCGGTCGAGACCGACCCGCTGTCGATCTGGACCGACCCCCCGCCGAGTTCGACTTCGATCCCGGCCGCATAGGTCCCCGTGGTGGCGATCGAGTCGGATTCGACCGTGATGTCGGCGTTCGCGCCGGCGTCGATCTCGATCCCGGCGGCGCCCAGCCCGCCGGTCTGGATCGCGCCGCTGAAGATGCTCACCGCTGCGTAATCGGCGACCTCGGCGGCGATGCCCGTCGAACCGACTCCGGCGGTGACGATGCTCGCGCTTCTGACTGTCAGGGCGCCGCCGCCGCTGAACGTCTGGATGCCGGCGGCGTAGTGGTGGCTGGTCTCGATCGCGCCGCTCAGGATGTTGACCTCGCCCGACTGGCTCCAGGCGACGATCCCCGCGGCGTATTGACCCTCGGTGCTGATCGTGTCGCTGGAGATCCGGACGTCGCCGCTGAAGCTCGACGCATCGATCGCGTAGGCGCCTTCGCCGGTCGTGGTGATGGCGCCGCTGATGACGACCACGTCGCCGCTCAGGGAGTCGGCTTCAATACCCTGGGCGGCGGTTCCCGAGGTCGAGATGGCCGTGGTGCTCACGGTCACCGCGCCGTCGACGCTGGATGCGGCGACGCCCTGGGCCGATTCGCCAAAGGCGGTGATGGTTCCGGAGCTCTGGACCGTCACGTCGCCGGCGATGGAGGTCGCGACGATGCCGTGCGAGCCGTGGCCCGGGTCGCCCGGATCGTCCAGTCCATCCACCCCCGTGGTCACGTCCCCGGCGGTGATGGTGATGGAGCCGGCGCTGGTGATGGCGTTGATGCCCGTGGCCAGCCAGCCGGTGGTCGTCACCGCGCCGACGTCGATGACGATATCCCCGCCGGCGCTCGCATAGATGCCCGTCGCTTCATCGCCGGCCGTCTCGACCTCGGCCGCCGAGATCGAGACGTTCCCGGCCAGGGCCTCCGCGTTGATGCCGCGGGAGGCCGGGTTCAGGAGGGTGCCGCCGCCGCTGGTCGACACCCGGCCGACCTCGACCACGACGCCGGTTTCGCCGCGCACCCGCACGCCGATCGAGCCGTCGCCGGTGGTGGCGAAGTCGCCGCCGCCCAGCACCTCCCCGACGCCGGCGCCGCCGTCGACATCCACCCCCGGCGAGTCGTCCCCGGACGTCTCGATCAGGCCCGAGGCGCGAACCGTCGCGCCGGCCGGTCCGCGGGCGAAGATGGCCGCCGCATAGTCGCCGGTGGTGGCCGCGTTGACCACGGTCACCTCGACCGAACCGGAGCCGCTCAGGTCGACGAACACGCCGCTGGCCCCGTCGCCCGCGGTCGAGACCGAGTCGGCGGTGATCGAGACGTCGCCGTCGAGGCTGTCGGCGTAGATCGCGTGGGTCGTCCCGCTCGTTCCGGTGGTGGTCACGTCCCCGGCGACCACCGTCACCTCGCCATAGCCCACCGCCAGAACGCCGACGGCGTTGTCGCCCTCGACGCGCACGTCGCCGCCGCCCAGGACCTGGACCTGCCCGAGGTACGAGCGGGCGCTGACGCCCCTGGCGTTGTCGCCCGAGGTGTGCACCAGGCCGGTGTTGTTGATCACGGCGTCCCCGCCGGTGGCCGCGACGACGCCCTCGGCGCCGTATCCGTAGGTCCGCACCGTCCCGGTGGTCGTCACCGTCACGTCGCCGATTATCGAATAGGCGTCGATCCCGATGCTGCCGTCGCCCAGGGTGGTGACGTCGCCGGCCTCGATGATCACCGCGCCCGAATAGGACCCGGCCGAGATGGCGTCCGAATAGTCGCCGCGGGTGATCGCCGCGTCGGTGGTGATCGAGATCGAGCCGGCGCCGGTGGTGGCGTAGATGGCGGTCGACGCATAGCCGTAGGTTCCGGCGTAGCCGACGTCGATGGTCGCCGATCCGTCCGGGCTGCAGACGCAGACGCCGACGGCGCCGGAGTAGATCCCCTGGGTCGTCACCCGGTCGGCGGTGATCGAGACCGAGCCGTCGGCCGAGCTGGCCCAGATGCCCGAGCTGTAGTCGCCCAGGGTCTGGATCTCGCCCAGATCGACGGTCACGTCGTCATAGCCGGCGGCGTACACCGCGGTGGCGTAGTTGCCGAGCGTCGCGACGTCGCCGCCGCCGTCCACCACCACGGCGCCGCCGCCTTCGGCATGAATGCCGTCGCCGCCGGCCGCGGTGGTGCCGACCAGGCCGGTGTTGGTGACATGCACCTGGCCCGGCCCGACGGCCTGCGCGAGAACGCCGGTTCCTCCGCCGGAAACGAGGATGTCCCCGCTGTTGTTGACGTGGAGAGTCCCGCTGTAGGTGATGGCGAACACGCCGCTGGAGCCGGCCCCGGCGGTGGTGATGAGGCCTGCATTCTCGATCGTGGCCGAGCCGTCGTAGGTCCCCGCCATGATGCCCGAGGCGTCGTCGCCATTGGTCGAGATCTGGCCGTTGTTGACGACCGTCAGGTCGCCTGATCCGGCCACCTGGATGCCGGTCGAATCGTCGCCCTCGGTGGTCAGCAGGCCGTTGTTCGTGACCAGGACCTCGCCGTAGTAGGACGATGCGTAGATGCCGAAGGAGTCTTCGCCCAGGGTCGAAACGCCCTGGCTGACGATCGTGACGTCGCCGTCCAGCGACTCGACCTCGATGCCGTGCGAATAGTCGCCCTGGGTGCCGACATAGTTGCTGGCGATCGACACCGCGCCCGTACCGGTGGTGACCAGAATGCCGGTCGAGCCGTCGTCGGTGGTGCGGACGTCGAAGGCCTCGACCGTCACCTGCTCGCCGTCGCCCAGCACCTCAAGCGCCGCTGCGCCGGCGCCGCCGGTTTCCCCCACGATCAGGGATCCGACGGCGGCGGTCACGGTCAGGGCGCCCTGGCCGTCGACCGAGACGCCGTTGACGACCGTCGCGCCCGGCTCGAGCACGATCGTCAGGTCCTCGACGCCCGGATTGTAGGTGACGCCGCCCGGATAGGCGCCGGGGGCGCAGGTGACCGTGCCGCCGCCGATAGGGACCGCGCCGCACTCGTCCTGGGCGGCGGCGGGGGAGGGGGCGCTGAAGATGGCGATCGAACAGCCCAGCGCCGTGCCCAGCATCAGCGCGTTGCGGCCCGCGACGACCGCTCGGCGGGCCGGTCGGAATCTGGGGGCGACGCCCTGCAGGCGATGCGACCCAACCTTCGTCGACCGACGAGCCATGATCCCCTCTCAGCGCGCACGCACGTGCCCGCGGGATTGTTAGCGGCTCGTTAACCATGAGGCAATCCGCCGCACCGCGTTAGGCGAATTTCGGTCTCCAAGAGGAATCCTGTCGTTTCCTGATTGGGACGAATTGGCGATTGACGGGAGTCGCCGGACCGGATTAGGCAACCAAGAGTTGCCACACCGCCGGGTAACGCTGGCGGCATGTCGGCGGGAGCCTGGTCCGAATAAAATCAGGGGCTTCCGCATGTCCGTTCAACGTTCGCATCACGTTTCGGGCCGTCAGCCGGGGCCGGTTCGCCGCCGTGGGCTGCTGGCCACCACCGCCTTGGTCGCCGCCGGCGCAGCCGCCATCGCCGCCTCGCCGGCCTGGGGGCAGGACCGGGTCTATCCGGACGGCATCTCGGTTCTGAACGTGCCTGAAACGATCAACGGCAACCTGATCATCGGCCAGGGCGGCACGGCCGAGGTGGCCATCGACGGCGTGATCATCTCCGTCGGCGACCTGGTCCTGGTCGGCGACCAGGTCGGGGATTCGGGCGATCTGCTGCTCCTCGACAGCGGTTATCTCCTGAATCTCACGGGCGAGGTCTCCCTGGGCCGCACCGGCGGCTACGGCAGCCTGCAGGTGCTCGAAGGCTCTGCCGTCGAGAGCGGAACGGCTCTGATCGGCGGGTACGGGACGGGCGATCTGACGGTGAGCGGCGCCGGATCCGCCTTCCATACCAGTAGCCTGCTGGTCGCCTCGGGGATCAACGGGGTTGGCTCGGTCACGGTGTCCGACGGCGGCCTTCTGAGCACGACCAGCCTGTTGATCGGCTATGTCGGTCAGGGGACGCTCGCCATCACCTCCAGCGGCGAGGTCCAGCACACCGGCCTCAATCTGGGCGTGGAGGCGGGCGCGTCCGGCGCTCTGACGGTCGAGGCCGGGACCTTTTCGGGCAACGACGTTCATGTCGGCATGGCGGGAACCGGCGACCTCAGCCTCTCGTCCGGCGCCGTGGGGCAATCCACTACGGTTTACCGCGGGACGATCGGCAGCGGCTCGGGCGCCGCGGTCGTCTCCAACTCCTCGTGGACGGCCGCCGCCCTCTCGGTGGGCCACAACGGCGTCGGCGAGCTGTCGATCCTCGACGGCGGCGCGATGGATGTCTCGGGCGCCAGCTGGATCGGGCGCCATGCCGGGTCCACCGGCGACGTGACGGTCGCCAGCGGCTCATCCTTCGATGTCGGCGG
>CAZQBJ010000014.1:4170-19854 GCA_964591465.1 uncultured Brevundimonas sp. | reverse complement strand
TAGGTCCCGGCGCCGACATAGACCGTATCGTCGGTCTCCGCGGCGGCGATGGCGCTATTGATGCTGGAGTTGGCGGCGGCGAAGACGATGCCGTGATCCAGGGTGCGGTCGCCTTCCAGCAGGTAGCTGAACTCGCCGGCCGAGACGCGGATCGCCGCGCTGTCGCCCTGCGCCCCGGTGTAGGTGTTGCCCGACATGGTCAGGCCGCCGATGCGGGCGCTGGTCCCGACGTTGATCGCCACGCCGCCGAATTCGTTGTCTGTCAGGTTGAACACGGCGCCGTTCGTGGGGGCGACAAAGGCGCGCCGCACGTCGAAATTGCTGCCCGTGGCGGTGATGACGTGGTCGCCGCCCAGATAGGCGGCGTAGTCCATGCCCCAGAAATGGGTGTCGTTCAGGTTCAGGTTGATGGTGGCGTAGTTCCCCATCAGCAGACCCCAGACACCCCGGCCGTTGCCGTCGAACTCGGTGCCGTTCAGGGTCAGCGTCATGCCGTCCATCATGGCGCCGACCGTGGCGTTGTAAGGCTCGAGGTTGATGGCCTGGTCGCCGGTCAGGCGGAAGTGCAGGCCGTTGACCGTCACGTCCTCGCCGGTCCGCACGATCATCTGACCCGTCAGGATCGCATCGGTGCTTCCCTCGAAGGTCAAACCGCGATCAACCGTAAAATTGCCCGCGTAGAGACCGTCGCCGATGTGGATGGTGTCCAGGGACTCTGCCGCCGCGATGGCCGCATTGATGGTGGAGTTGGCGGCCGCGAAGACCACCCCATGATCCATCGTCCGGTCGCCCGTCAGCAGGTAGCTGTCATCGCCGGCCGAGACGCGGATCGCCGCGCTGTCGCCCGCCGAGCCGGTGTAGGTGTTGCCCGACATGGTCAGGCCGCCGATGCGGGCGTTGGCTCCGACGTTGATCGCCACGCCGCCGAATTCGTTGTCTGTCAGGTTGAACACGGCGCCGTTCGTGGGGGCGACAAAGGCGCGCCGCACGTCGAAATTGCTGCCCGTGGCGGTGATGACGTGGTCGCCGCCCAGATAGGCGGCGTAGTCCATGCCCCAGAAATGGGTGTCGTTCAGGTTCAGGTTGATGGTGGCGTAGTTCCCCATCAGCAGACCCCAGACACCCCGGCCGTTGCCGTCGAACTCGGTGCCGTTCAGGGTCAGCGTCATGCCGTCCATCATGGCGCCGACCGTGGCGTTGTAAGGCTCGAGGTTGATGGCCTGGTCGCCGGTCAGGCGGAAGTGCAGGCCGTTGACCGTCACGTCCTCGCCGGTCCGCACGATCATCTGACCCGTCAGGATCGCATCGGTGCTTCCCTCGAAGGTCAAACCGCGATCAACCGTAAAATTGCCCGCGTAGAGACCGTCGCCGATGTGGACTGTCGCACCGCCATCCACTTCGCCCACCACGCCCACGGCGTCAGCGATCCAATTGCCGGTGGTGGTGTCGGCCACACCGCCTGTGTTGACATTGATCTCCAGCATACCGCCGGTGTTGACCTCCCCGGCGCCGGAGATGCGGTTGCCGCTGATGGTGACGTCGCCGCCCGAGATGGCGCCGCCGACCCCGACATCGCCGCCGGCGGCCTCGAGCACGATGACCCCGTCGGCTTCGTGCGCGCCGCCGACCTGCAGCACGCCGGAGGTGTTGATGACGTTGCCGACGACCGCCGAGGCGGCGGCGGCGGACAGCTGAATCCGGCCGCCCTGGGCCAGGATCGAGCCGTAGTTGTAGACCACCGGAGAATCGGTCGGCAGGCCCAGCTCGAGCAGGCGGTCGCCGGCCAGGTCGAGGGTGAAGGTTTCGCCGGCGCCCAAGGCGACGCGGCCGCCGGTGGCGGTGATCGTGCCCGCGTTGGTCACCGACGGGGCCACGAAGGCGGCCAGGCCGGCATTGGCGATGGTGATGCTGGCGCCGCCCAGGATGTTGATGGCCCCGCCGGTCGCGCCGCTGAAGCCCAGCAGATCGCCGTGGGCCATGAAGCCGTCGACGTCGATGTCGGCCGTGCTGGCGATCAGGCCGCCGACGTTGATGTTGGCGGTGCCGCCGAAGATCACGCCGTTGGGGTTGAGGATCGCAATGATGCCGTCGGCCGTGATCGCACCGTAGATGTCCGACAGACCGCCGCCTTCGCGGACCCGGTTGATGGTCACCGAGGTGGCGCCGAGCTGGTCGAAGTGCACCGAGGCGCCCGCGCCGACGTCGAACTCGTCCCAGACCACCACGCCGCGATCGGAGGTCTGGGTGACCGTCATGTTCGAGCCGACGGAGCCGATCGTGCCGGTCCCGTGGGTGAACGAGCCGTTCACCGGGAGCTGGTCCGGAGCCACCTGCGCCATGGCCTGCCCGGCGGGCAGGCTCATCAGCGCGACGGCGCCGGCCGACAGCATCAGCGCGTGCTTGCGTCCGAAGTCGGCGGCGCGATGGATGCGAACCGGCGACGTGAAATGGTGACGCGTGCTCATCTGTATTCCCCAACCCATGTGCGGCTCGCGGGCCGCGATCGTTCAGTCCTTGATCCGGCTCAGAAGGCCGCACTCAGCGAGAAGAAGACGCGACCGTCGCGATCGCCCTCGGCCGCGACGTCGCGGATGAGGGGCTTGGCGTATTCGACGGAGGCGGAAAGCCGGTCGTTGAAGGCGACGCGCAGGCCGAGGCCGGCGGCGCGCAGCGAGTCCCGACGCGGTTCGCCCGGCAGCGGATCGTTCTGCCGGACCTGGCCGCCTTCGTAGTAGACGTACGGCTCCAGCGTGCCGAACTGCTGGGCCGGCAGGGTGTAGAAGAACTCCGCCTTGGCCGCGAAACCCTCGTCCCCGGTGATCTCCGACGGGTCGAAGGCGCGGCCGAAGTGCGTGCCGCCGAGGCCGAATTCCTCGGACGCCAGCAGGCTGTCGGACGTGATCTGGGCGGCGGCGGCCAGCTCCAGCGACAGGCCGCCGGCCAGCGGTTGCAGACGGCTGACCTCGACGTTGAAGCGGGTGAAGTTCGCGGTGCCGGTGGCCCGCGACTTGTTCGGGTCGCTGTCGGCGGTGGCGCCGAAGGCGTCCAGGCCGTGGGTCACGGCGAGCCGGCCCGAAGTGAAGCCGCGCCAGCTGTCGGCGTGATTGACGAACAGCTCGGCGCTCAGGGTGCGGATCTCGTCCTCGAAGATCGGGTCGATCAGGTCGTTCCACGACGAGGAGTCGCGCGAGGTGAACACCGTGCGGCCGATGATGTTGG
This sequence comes from uncultured Brevundimonas sp., assembly GCA_964591465.1. GTDB lineage: Bacteria > Pseudomonadota > Alphaproteobacteria > Caulobacterales > Caulobacteraceae > Brevundimonas. The sequence continues at coordinate 16,635 of CAZQBJ010000014.1, read as the reverse complement.
TCGCCCGGCTGCGCCGGAAGGGATACTCCAGCCCCAGGCCCCAGGTGGTGCTCTCGCCCTCGAGGCCGAACACCGCCAGCTCGTCGCCGGGCTCGGTGACCGCATAGCTGGCGAAGGCGTTGAAGCGCAGGCCCGAGCCGCCGATCGGCTGGTCGTAGCTGGCCGAGATGAAGCCCAGCTCGCCGTCTTCGGGCGCCACCACGGCGCTGAGCGAGATACGCTCGCCCCAGCCGAAGGTGTCGTTCAAGGCCACGGCGCCGAACAGCTGGATCGGACCCAGCCAGCGGGAGCCGCGGTTGTCGACGCCGACGAAGGCCTCGACCGGATCGCGCTCGACCACCAGGTTCAGGTCCGCCGCCGCCGGCACGGTCGCCGAGGGGGTGACCACGGCGCGGACATCGACGCCGCGCAGGTCGCGGGCCAGCAGCAGGGCGCGCGACAGGTCGTCGGCCGCGGTCGGCCGGCTGGCCCGCACGGGCTCGACATAGGACTGCAGGAACCGCTCGTAGCCGCCGGCGTCGCCCTCGATGCGGATCTGGTCGACGTGGCCCTCGAGAATCTGGAGGGTCAGGACGCCGTTCTCGATGCGCTGCGGACCGACGATGGCGCGCGACAGCACATAGCCGCGACGACGGTATTCGGCGGTGACTTCCTCGGCGAGGCGGAACACCTCGGACAGGGGCATGCGTCGGCCGATGTAGGGGGCGGCGATGGCGTTCAGCACCTCGACCGGCACCGCGGTCGCGCCTTCGAAGCGCACCGCGCTCAGTTCGACGGCCAGATTGCTTTCGGGCCCGGCTTCCTGCTGCGGCAGGGTCGGCACCTCGATCGGCGACACGTCAGGCCGCTCGACCGGCGGGCGCAGTCGCTCATCCAGACGGCCCGGATCGACCGGCGGCGTCTGGGCGTGAGCGGCGGCCGCGACGCCCATGGTCAGGACCGCCGCCACGGCGCTGGCGAACTGGCGCTGAAGTCGCATGCATCTCCCCCGGAGCCTGAATTCCCCCGCCCGGCGGCAAGGCGCCGCCAGACAAACAGGTCGGCATATATACCGATATGGACAAGCTTTGCGAGTCTTATTCCATGTCGTTAACCATGTTGTGGCTGTAAGCTTCCAAGAGCCGATTGTGCCATTCTCAGAACACGCGGCAGGCGAATCATAAGTCATTCGACGTTAATACCTGCGACGACTTGACCAGAAATCGCAGTTTCTTGAGTTTATCTCCGATTAACAACCGTACAGGGTAACCTTGATGCCTGATTGACGCTTAAGTATTGCTTTAACGATATTTTAAGCAAGCTTGTTGGGCCAGTCTTCAGAGGCCCCGGCGTAGTCCTGAGTCGAGACGATCGACCCGGAGACCGGCGCCGTGATCAACAACCTCCGCCCCTACGCCCTGGCCGCCGCGGCCGTGCTGTGCGCCCTGTCGGCGCCGGCCGCCGCCGGGGCGACGAGCCTCGATCGGGCTTTCGCCGACGGCCGCGCCGATCTGCTGCTGGACGCCTCCCAGGCCCCGCGCTGGGCCGAGGTCCAGGCCCGCTTCGCCCGCGAGGGGCGTACGCCGGTCAAGGTCGCCTGCAAGGCGACCCCGAAAGCCCCCCGGGCTCCGGACTGCGCCCCGACCAGCTTCAGCCAGACCGTCGCCCGGTGGCGCGGCCGCTCGCGCGCCGAGCAGCTGGCCGGGATCAACCGCAGCATCAACGCCCTGCCCTATGTCAGCGACCTGGAGAACTGGGGCCGCGCCGACTACTGGGAGACCCCGGCGGAGATGTTCGCCCGCGGCGGCGACTGCGAAGGCTTCGCCCTGACCAAGCTGTTCGCCCTGCGCGAGCTGGGCTTCTCCGAGGACGCCCTGCGCCTGGCCGTGGTCTGGGACGAGGTCGACCGGGAGGAGCACGCGGTCCTGCTGGTCCGTCACGGCGGCCGGACCTACGTGCTGGACAACAAGTCCGAGACGGCCGAACCGGTGGAGGCGACCGAAGGGCGGTACCGGCTGTTGTACTACGCTGCCGGAACCGGGGTGCGGCTGCCCGTCGCGACCGCCGGCAGCCAGCGCGCGCGCTCGCCGGCCCGCCTGATCAACGGCGGCCGCACCCTGGTGCTGCGCGTCGAGCCCCGTCGCCCGGCCCCGGCCCCGCAGGCCCCGGACATCTCGGTCATCCTGCCGGCCGGCGAATAGTCAGTAGCCGATCAGGGTCGGCAGGCCCTGCCACAGGACGCCGACCAGGGCGATCAGCGCCCCCAGCCCGGCCAGCGAGATGATGAATCCGGTCAGCGGCTCGCGCGCCCGCCGCTGACGGCCCAGGGCGACGGCCAGCCACAGCAGGCCGCCGCTGGCCGCCGCGCAGACCGTGGTGAACACCCCCGCCGCCAGCCGCGCGCCGGGCGAGGCGGCGTCGCCGGCCACGTCCGCCACGCTGGCGATCACATAGACGCCGGTGAAATGGATCAGCCAGACGATCAGCGGGGCCAGCAGGAACAACCAGCGGGTCATCCCCACCCTCCGGGGAACAGCCGCACCAGCAGGGCGCCGGTCGCGCCCAGCACGCCCGCCGCGCCGAGGAACAGGGCGCAGACGTCGACCGTGGTGGTCCGCTCGGCCGACAGCAGGCCGCGCGCGGCGCGGGCCGCGACATAGGCGGCCATCAGGCCGATCACCGCCGTCAGCACCCCCTGGAAGGCGATCAGGGCGAACACCGCAGCCCCCTGACCGCTGGCCTCGGGCCGCAGACCGGCCGCCCGCCAGCTGTACAGGTCGGCCCACAGGCCGGCGGTCCCGCCCGCGGCGGCCAGGACGATCAGGCCGGCGGCGGCCGCCGGGCCCGCGCCGCCCAGCCGCCGAAGGGCTCGCGGCGCCAGGGCGGCCAGGGCGGTCATGGTTCCGTAGCCGGCGGCGACCAGGGCGGCCCAGAACAGCGGCGGCGGGGCCAGCCACAGGTCGGGGCGCCGGCTCCACAGGAACACATAGCTGAAGGCCGCCATGGCGAAGATCATGCCGACCACGACCAGCAGGATGATCATGGCCCACCAGCCGTGGCTGGACGGGCCGCGGACATAGGTCGGGACCCGCACCCCGGCGCCGACGTCGGCCGTCGGCTCCGGCATCGGCCGATCAGTCTCCCACAGCCAGCGCAGCACCGACAGCACCGCCAGCACGCCGCTGACCACGGCCACCGCGTATAGCTGGATGGTCAGGATGAGGAAGAAGCCGGCCGTGAACACCGCCGCCATCACCGGCCAGATCGACGGCCCGGGCATGCTCTGCAGATACTGCGGCGCCGCGCTCAGCGGGCTGGTGACCAGGGTTTCGCGCCCCTGCACCGCCACGCCGGGCAGAAAATAGCGGCCGGCCTCCACATCGCGCGCCAGATCCGGATCGTCCCACAGCGGATAGCGGCCGCGGATCAGCGGGATGCTGCGGGCCGAATACAGGCCGGCCGGCAGCCACTCCAGGGTGCCGCCGCCGTGGACGTTGCCGGCGTCCTGTCCGGTGGTGAAACGGAAGTTGCGGATCAGGTCGAGGATGAACAGGGCCACGCCCAGCGCGATCAGGAAGGCGCCGACGGTGGAGATCAGGTTCGGCAGGTCCCAGCCGCGATCGGGCAGATAGGTGAAGACCCGGCGCGGCATGCCCATCAGGCCGGTCAGGTGCATCGGCAGGAAGCTGACGTGGACGCCGGTGAAGGTCAGCCAGAACACCCAGCGGCCCACGCGGTCCGACAGCGCCCGGCGGCTGCCCATCGGCAGCCAGTAGTAGAAGGCGGCGAACAGCGGCAGGACCATCCCGCCGATCAGCACATAGTGCAGATGAGCGACGATGAAGTAGCTGTCGTGCACCTGCCAGTCGAACGGAACCATGGCCACCATGACTCCGGTCAGGCCGCCCATGGTGAAGGTGATCACGGCGCCGATGGCGAACAGCCCGGGGGTCGAGAAGCGCATCCGCCCCGCCGCCATGGTGGCGATCCAGGCGAACACCTGGATGCCGGCCGGCACGCTGACGGCCATGCTGGCGGCCGAGAAAACCCCGATAGAGATCTTCGGCAGTCCGGTGGTGAACATGTGGTGGACCCACACGCCGAAACTGATGAACCCGGTGGCCAGCAGGGCCAGCACGACCAGGCGGTAACCGACCAGCGGCGTGCGCGCGATGGCCGGGACGATCATCGACATGGCCCCGGCCGCCGGCAGGAAGATGATGTAGACCTCCGGGTGGCCGAAGAACCAGAACAGGTGCTGCCACAGGATCGGGTCGCCGCCGCGCGCCGCGTCGAAGAACGGCCAGTCCAGCGCCCGTTCCAGCTCCAGCAGCAGGGTGCCCAGGATCACCGCCGGGAACGCGATGATGATCATCACCGCGAACACCAGCATGGCCCAGGCGAAGATCGGCATCTTGTCCAGGCTCATGCCCGGGGCCCGGGTCTTGAGCACGCCGACGATGATCTCGATCGCCCCGGCGATGGCCGAGATCTCGATGAAGCCGATGCCCAGCAGCCAGAAGTCGGCGTTGATCCCCGGCGAGAAGGTCTTGCTGGTCAGCGGCGGGTACATGAACCAGCCGCCGTCCGGGGCCAGGCCGAAGAAGATCGAGCAGAAGAACGCCAGGCCGCCGACGAAATAGGCCCAGAAGGCGTAGGCCGACAGGCGCGGGAACGGCAGGTCGCGCGCGGCCAGCATCTGCGGCAGCAGCAGCACCCCCAGGGCCTCGACGGCCGGCACGGCGAACAGGAACATCATCACCGTGCCGTGCATGGTGAAGACCTGGTTGTAGACCTCCTGCGGCAGGACGCCGTTCAGCGGCAGGGCCAGCTGGGTGCGCATCAGCAGGGCGAGCACGCCGGCCAGGCAGAAGAACAGGAAGGCCGCCCCGAGGTACCAGACGCCGATGTAGTTGTTGTTGACCGCCGTCAGCAGGCTCCAGCCGCGGGGCGCCCGCCACGCCGCCTGCAGCGCCTCGAGCTCGCCCTCGGGCCGCGGACCGCGGGTGGGAAACCGATCATACAGCTTCGGATCGAAGCGCTCGCTCACCGCTGCGCCTCGAGATAGGCGGCGATGGCCTGCAGCTCCTCGCCGGACAGGCCGGCGTAGGGCGGCATCCGGTTGCCCGGCTTGAGCGTCTGGCTGTCGGCCACCCAGCCGGCCAGGGTGCCGCGATTGTTCGGCAGGATGCCGGCCCCGAGCGTGCGCCGGGCCCCCACATGGGTCAGGTCCGGCCCGGCCAGGCCGTTGGCCTCGGTCCCGCGCACCGTGTGGCAGGCGCCGCAGCCGTTGGCGGCGAACACCTCGGCCCCGCGCGCGACCAGCGGGCTGGTCGGGACCGCCGCCGGCCGCAGCCGGCCGGCCCGCCAGCGAACAAAATCCTCCGGCGCATGGGCCACCACCACCAGCCCCATCAGGGCGTGGGGGCCGCCGCAGTATTCGGCGCACTGGCCGCCATAAACCCCCGGCGCGTCGGCCTGGAGGGTCAGGTGGTTGCGCCGCCCCGGGATCATGTCGAGCTTGCCGCCGAGGCGCGGGACCCAGAAACTGTGGATCACGTCGGCGGATTCCAGTTCGAACACCACCGGTTGCCCGGCCGGGATGTGCACCTCGTTGGCGTCCTGCAGCACCTCGCGGCCGTCGGCGTCGAGATAGGCTACCCGCCACCACCACATCTCGCCGGTGACCCGCACGCGCAGGGCGTCCGGATCGGGATCGGGCGTGATCCGACCGGTGACCGTCAGGCCGTAGACCAGCACCGCGCTGAGCACCACGATCGGAAAGGCCAGGCCGCCGATCCAGATGATCCGTTCGCCGCCCAGCCGCGCCTTCCACCTGGGCCCGCCCCAGACCGCCGCGACCAGCGCCACGGTGACGATCAGCAGCACCGCCGCGCCCATGGCGAACAGCACCGCGCTCAGCGTCGAGATCGGCGCCGCGAACGGGCCGGCCGCATCCAGCGCCGGCGGCGGCCAGCCGGCCAGCGCCTCGCCCATGCCCTCAGTCATCGCGCAGGGTCCCGAGGAAGGCCGCCACGTCGCGGGCCTGGGCTTCGTCCAGCGGCATCGGCGGCATGCCGGTCGCCGGCGACAGGGCCGGGGCGTCGCGCACCCACAGGGCCAGCGTATCGGGCGTGTTGGGAAACTGCCCGGCGATCAGGGCCCGATCGGCGAACCCGCCCAGCGGCGGACCGATCCGGCCCCGCGGGCCGCGCACGCCGGGAATCTCGTGACAGACGGCGCAGCCCACGGCCCGGACCAGCTCGCGGCCGCGCCCCGGGTCGGCGCCGGGCGCGGGGGCGGTCCCGGGCGCCTGCGGGCTACAGGCGGTCAGGGTCGCCACCGCGATGATCGATGCGCCTGCGCGCCATGCCGCTCGCCCCGCCGTCATGTCGCCTTCCAGTCCAGCTTGATAGGGGCAACCCCTTCGTCGCCGGGCGGTTCCCGCGGAACCGTCGCCGCAGGGCGGTGTTCCGCCAGACGATGACCCGCCCCGCTCCCGTCCAAGCCGGCCCGGTCCTGAGCCGCTGGGCCGCCGTGCTGCTGCTGGCGGCGGGCGGCTGCGTGGGCGAGACCGAAGTGGTCGACAGCCCCTTCACCGCCACCGGCGAACTGATCGCGCTCAGCGGCGGCGACGGCGGGCCGGCCAACGCCTGCTTCACCTGCCACGGGCTGGACGGCGGCGGCGACGGCCAGCTGACTCCGGCCTTGGCCGGCTTGCCCGAGGGGTATCTGGTCAAGCAGCTGCAGGACTACGCCGACGGGCGGCGGCCGGACCCGGTGATGGGTGCGATCGCCCGGCGGCTGTCGACCGGGCACCGGCGCGCGGTGGCCGCCTGGTATTCGGCCATGCCGCCGACGGCCTTCGCACGGACGGCCGCCCCGGCGACGATCCCGGCCCTGTATCATCGCGGCGACCCGGCCCGCGGCCTCGCCGCCTGCGCCGACTGTCACGGCGGCTTGGGTCAGGGGCTGGGTCCGGCCAATCCGCCGCTGGCCGGCCAGCCGCCGGCCTATCTCGCCGAGCAGATGCGCCGCTGGAAGCAGGCCGGGCGGCGCAACGATCCGCGCGGCGTGATGCTGCAGATCAGCCAGCGGCTGACCGAGGACGAGATCACCGCCCTGGCCGGATACGCTGCAGGGCTGCGGCCACCGGACGAGGCGTCATCGCCGTCAGCACGTCGTGCTGATGCAGGAAGTGATGGGTCAGGGCCGCCCCCGCGTGAATCGGGATCAGCACCAGCAGGGTGAGGATCAGGCCGAAATGCACCTGCTCGGCCGTCTGCTCGATGGCCCACAGGGTCGGGGTCGACAGGGTCTCGAGCGGGGCCAGCGGCAGGGTTGCGCCGCCGATCAGCGGAACCGGGTCCGCCCGGGCCGTGGCCGACAGCACGATCCAGCCGCTCAACGGCAACCCGACCAGACAGATGTAGAACAGGTAGTGCGTCACATGGGCCGCGGTGTTGCGCCAGCCGGGCTTGTCGGCGTCGTTCACCGGACCGGGCACCATCAGTCGCCAGATCATGCGCAGGGCCGTCAGGGCCAGGATCGCCAGCCCGACATGGATATGCAGGTGATAGGCCTCGACCTTGTCGTAGCCGACCGGCAGACGACCGGTGCGCCAGCCCCACCACAGCTGGAACGCCACCAGGGCGGCGACGGTCCAGTGGAACGCCTGGCCGATCGGCGAGTAGCGGCGCTTGCCGGTGTGGCCGCGCGCCCAGCGGCGGAGGCGGCCGATCACCGGGCCGGCGCCCCGGCGACGCCCTCGGCGCCCAGCCAGCGGCCCAGCAGCACCAGCGCCGACAGCAGGTAAACCCCGGCCGCCGGGGCCCACATGATCAGGCCGGCCAGCTGCTGATCGGCCAGCGGCGTCAGGCCCCAGGCGGCGGTGGTCGTCAGATGCGGGGCGAACAGCGGCTGGCCGGCGAAGGTGATCAGCGCGCCCAGCAGGCCCATCTGGACCATGGTGGCCAGCAGGGCGGCGACGGCCGCGGGCGCCGAGGCGCGCAGCACCGCGGCCCAGAAGATCATGGCGGATCCCAGCAGGCTCAGCTGCATCAGCCAGTAGGCGCCGTCGTGCGACAAGGCCCAGCTGTAGGCGGCCGGCGCGTGCCACACCCAGAACACCAGGGCCTGAACGGCGGTGGCGGCCGCCAGCGCCAGCGGCGGGTCGCGCCGGCGTTCGGACAGGGCCATAACGATCAGCGGCGCGGTGACCGAGACCAGCAGGGCGTGGTGGACGACGCGGGCCGAGAACAGGGCCGAGGTCAGGGCGCACAAGGGGGAAACGAAGGCCAGAACCAGGAGCCCGCCCGCGGTCGCCGCCCAAACGCGCTGACGCCCGCCGGCCCGCCGGCGTTCCAGCACAAGCCAGCCGGCCGCGACCGCCAGCAAAGCCGCCAGCAGCCACGGGTCGAGGTTCCAGCGTCCCAGCCAGTCTCCGGGCGCGGGGCCGGGCCCGCAATAGGGCAGCCAGGCGGGGGCTTGGGTCATGGCGATGGAACGGCAGTCCGGCGTAGCGGTTCCGCCGCTCGGAACAGCGTTCCGCCCCGCACGTTGGCAAGCGTGACGAGACCACGGCCGCAGCGGGAGAGCGACATGGCGCGGATCGAACGGGAACGCGGCTTCGGCGGCTGGGCCGCGGTGGCCGTCGGGGTGCTGTTCGGCCTGATCGGGCTGGTGCTGACCATCGGCGGCGGCTGGCTGATCGCGGTGGGCGGCTCATGGTACTACCTGCTGGCCGGCCTGGGCCTGATCGCCAGCGGCGCCCTGCTGGTCCTTGGTCGTCTGACCGGGGTCTGGCTGTACGCCGCCATTTTCGGCCTGACCGTGCTGTGGGCCCTGTGGGAAGTCGGGCTGAACGGCTGGGCCCTGCTGCCGCGGGTGTTCGCGCCGCTGGTCCTGCTGATCGTCGCCTTCGCCCTCATTCCCGCCCTGACCCCGGCGCGCACCCGCCGTCCGCTGGCCGGGCTGGCCTGGGGCGCGCTGGGCGTGTTCGTGCTGGTCGGCGGCCTGGCCGTTTTCCTCGCCAATCGGGCGGGGATCGAACGCCAGGTCCCCGAAGCCGGGGCCGGCGGGATGCTGCCGCGGACGGGGGCCGACTGGCCGGTCTACGGCGGCGGCAACGACGCCCAGCGGTATTCGCCCCTGACCCAGATCAATCGCGACAACGTCGGACGGCTGGAGCGCGCCTGGGTGTTCCGCACCGGCGACCTGCCCGACGAGAAGTGGGGCGCAGAGACGACCCCTCTGAAGGTCGGCGACACGGTCTATCTGTGCACCGGCCGCAACATCCTGATCGCCCTGGACGCCCGTTCCGGTCAGGAGCGCTGGCGGCACGACCCGGAGGTGTCCGACGACTGGGTGCCCTACACCGCCGCCTGCCGCGGGGTGGTCTATTACGACGGCCAGGGCGCGGCCGCGGCCGGCCCCGAATCCGCGCCGGCCGCGCCGGCGGACGGGACCGCCAACGCCTCCGCGCAGACCCCCGCCGTCCCGGCTCCGGCGGCGCCCGAACCGGTCGCCCCGGCTCCAGCGCCTGCGGCCACGGCGGCCGCCCCGTGCGCCGCGCGCATCATCGAAGGCACCCTGGACGGCCGGCTGATCGCGCTCGACGCCGCCACCGGCCGCCGCTGCGCCGACTTCGGCCAGGGCGGCGAGGTCGACATCAAGGTCGGCATGGGCGAGGTGATCCCCGGCATGGTCTCGATCACCTCGCCGCCGACCGTCGTGCGCGGGGTGATCGTCACCGGCCACCAGGTGCTGGACGGCCAGTACCGTCGGGCGCCGTCCGGCGTCATCCAGGGCTTCGACGCGGTCACCGGGGCGCACCTGTGGGCCTGGGACATGACCCGCCCGGACCTGACCGGCCGCCCGGCCGAGGGCGACAGCTTCACGCGCGGCACGCCCAACATGTGGACCACCGCCACCGGCGACGAGGCGCTGGGGCTGGTCTATCTGCCGATGGGCAATTCGGCCGCCGACTACTACAGCAGCGACCGCTCGGCCGAGGAGAACCGCTACGCCACCTCGCTGGTGGCGCTGGACGTGACCACCGGTCGTCCCGCCTGGCATTTCCAGACCGTGCACATGGACGTCTGGGACTATGACCTGGGCTCGCAGGCGACCCTGGTCGACTTCCCCGGCGCCGCCGGGACCGTGCCGGCCCTGATCCTGCCCAGCAAGCAGGGCGACATGTACGTGCTGGACCGGCGGACCGGCGAGCCGCTGTTCGGGGTCGAGGAACGCCCCGTGCCCGGCGCGGGCGTCGAGCCGGAGCAGCGCACCGCCACCCAGCCCTTCTCGCAATACCACACCCTGGCCAGGCCCGACCTGACCGAGCGGGACATGTGGGGCATGTCGCCGATCGACCAGATGATCTGTCGCATCGGCTTCCGCCGCGCGGCCTACGAGGGGATGTACACCCCGCCCACCGCCGACCGGCGGTGGATCCAGTACCCCGGCTACAACGGCGGCTCGGACTGGGGCGGCATCGCGGTCGATCCGGCGCGCGGCGTGATCATCGCCAACTACAACGACATGCCCAACTACAACCGGCTGGTGCCGCGGGCCGAGGCCGATGAACTGGGCTGGTTCCCGCGCGGCGATCCGCGGCTCGAGGCGGAGGGCGGCGGCGACGCCTCGCGTGGCGGGGCGCCCGGCTCCGGGGCCGAGGGCGCGGGCGATCCGCAGATGGGCGTGCCGTACGCCATCGACGTCAACGCCGGCTGGCGGATGGGCTTCACCGGCCTGCTGTGCAAGCAGCCGCCCTACGGCGGCATCCGGGCCGTCGACCTGCGCACCGGCCAGACCCTGTGGGACCGGCCGTTCGGCTCCGCCCGGCGCAACGGCCCGTTCGGCATCCCGACCTATCTGCCGCTGGACATCGGCACGCCGAACAACGGCGGCTCGGTGATCACCGCCGGGGGCCTGATCTTCATCGCCGCGGCCACCGACAACCTGATCCGGGCCATCGACATCGAGACCGGCGAGACCCTGTGGTCGGACGTGCTGCCGGCCGGCGGGCAGGCCAACCCCATGGTCTACGAGCAGGACGGTCGGCAGTATCTGGTGATCATGGCCGGGGGACATCACTTCATGGAGACGCCGATCGGCGACCACGTCATCGCCTACGCCCTGCCGGAGGGCGCGTGACCCGACCGGATCGCGCGGCATGATCCAGGCTGAGCCGCCCGTCGTCCTGGACGAGATCGTGGTCACCGCCGCCCGCCTGCCGCCCGCCGAGGGCGAAGCGGCCTTCTCGGTCGTGCGACTGGGCGTCGAAGAGCTGACCCGCGTCCAGCGGCTGGATGACGCCCTGACCGCCACCCCGGCCGTCAGCCTGTTCCGCCGCGCCGGCAGCGCCGCTGCCAATCCGACCACCCAGGGCATCAGCCTCCGCGCCATCGCCCCGTCCGGCGCCGGCCGGGCGCTGGTCACCCTGGACGGGGTGCCGATGAACGACCCGTTCGGCGGCTGGGTGATCTGGTCCCAGCTGTCGCCCGATGCGGTCGAGAGCATCGACATCGTGCGCGGGGCCGGCGCCGGACCCTACGGCGCGGGCGCCCTGACCGGGGTGATCGTGATGCGCGAGCGCGACTCCGGCGCGGCGATAGACCTGTCGGCGGCCGAGCGCGGCGGGGCGCGGGCCTCGGCGGCGGCGACCGTCGGCGAGACCGGCTACGACCTGTTCCTCAGCGCCCTGGCCGAGCGGACCGACGGCTACGCGCCGGTGCGCGGGGCGGCGGCCGGCGCCGCCGACACCCCGCTGGACATGCGTTCGCTCGCCGCCTCCGGCCGGCTGGACGCCCGGATGGCCGGCGGCGCCAGCCTTTCGCTGCGCCTGGGCCTGTACGACGAGGCGCGCGGCTCGGGCCTGGCCGGCGCGACGGCCGAGGCCCGCGGGACGGTGATCAGCGCCACCGCGGCCCGTCCGGCCGAGGCCGGCTACGGCTGGCGGGTCCAGGTCTGGCGCCGGACCAGCGACTTTTCGAACACCTCCTATTCGGTGGCCGCCGACCGCGGCTCCACCGCCCTGACCAACGACCAGTACGAAACCCCGGCTACGGCCTGGGGCGCCAACCTGGCCCTGCGCCGCTCGACCGGCGCCTTACAGTGGGAGCTGGGCGCCGACGCGCGGCTGAACGAGGGCGAGACGCGCGAGCGCAATCGCTTCCAGGCCGGGGCCCCGACGCGGGAGCGACGCGCCGGCGGCGAAACCTCGGTCACCGGCGTCTATCTGGAGGGAGCCTGGCGCGAGGGCCCCTGGCTGGTCGCCGGCGGGCTGCGCGCCGACGCCTGGCGAAACTCAGGCGGCCGCCGCCTGGAGTTTGACCTGCCCGACGGCGCGATCACCCTGGACGAACGGTCGCCGGACGCCTCGGGCGAGGTGCTCACCGGCCGGCTGGCGGTCCGCCGGGCGCTGGCCGACGGCCTGGCGGTGCGGGCGGCCGCCTATTCCGGGTTCCGGCCGCCGACGATCAA
>CAZQBJ010000014.1:0-4070 GCA_964591465.1 uncultured Brevundimonas sp. | reverse complement strand
CGCCACGAGGGCCGCCGCTTCGACGACGACCTGAACAGCCGCGTGCTGGGGGCCGCGACCTCGATCGACGCCCGGGCCACGTGGCGGCTGGGCGAGACCGCGGCGGTCTATCTGGCGGTCGACAATGTGACCGACGCGCGGATCGAGACTTCGGAGACCGGCCTGGGGGTCGAGGGCTATGCGGCGCCGCGCACCGCCCGGGTGGGCCTGCGCCTGACCTACTGAGCGCCGCCGCCGGGCCGGATGTGGGCCAGGGCCCGCTCCAGCTCGGGCATGTCATAGGGCTTTTCCAGAAAGCCGAGGTCGGGCAGGGCCCGGGTGCGGCCCGACAGGGCCGAGGCGTCCCGTCCGGTGACCACGACCACCGGCAGGTCCGGCCTGAGGGCGCGCAGGTCATGGATCAGGTCCTCGCCCGGCCGGTCGGGCAGGCCCAGATCGACCAGGGCGGCGTGCACCGGCCCGGCCGACTCGAGCAGGTCCAGCGCCTCGGCCGCGCTGCCGGCCTCGACCACCTCGAAGCCCAGCTCCTCGAGCATGTCGGTGGTCAGGACCCGGATCATCATCTCGTCCTCGACCATCAGGACGCGGGGCGCGGCGCCGGTCATTGCGCCGCCTCGGCGCGGGCCATGCGGATCTCGCCGCCGGCGAGGGCGTCGAGCGTCTCGCGCAGCATGGCCGCCAGGGCGGCGCCCTCGTACGGCTTGTCGATCAGGGGAAACTCGCTGCCGCTGATGGCCGCGTTCTCGCCCATGTAGCCGGACGTCAGGACGATGCCGATCTCCGGCCGCAACGCCCGCGCCTGGCGGGCCAGCTCGATGCCGTTGACGCCGCCGGGCATGACCACGTCGGAGAACAGCAGGTCGATGCGGATGCCGGACTTCAGCTTGTCCAGGGCCGCGGCGGCGTCGCCGGCGGTGGTGCAGCGATAGCCGAGGCCGGTCAGCAGATCGACGGTCAGGGCCAGCACCGCCGGGTCGTCCTCGACCACCAGCAGCCGTTCGCGCCCTCCGACCATCGCGGCCTGGGCGGCCGCCGGCTCGCGCGCCTCGACCTTCTGCTCGGTCAGCGGCAGGAACAGGTTGAAGGTCGAGCCCTGCCCTTCCTCGCTGGCGGCGGTGACGTGCCCGCCGGACTGGCGCACGAAGCCGTACACCTGCGACAGCCCCAGGCCGGAGCCCTTGCCGACCTCCTTGGTGGTGAAGAACGGCTCGAACACCCGCTCCATCACCTCGCGCGACATGCCCGAGCCGGTGTCCCGGACCTCGATGCGCACCAGCGAGGCGCCCTTGCCGTCCGGCCGCGGCGCGCCGGCCGCGGTCTCCGGGTGCAGGCGGATGGTCAGCTCGCCGCCCGAGGGCATGGCGTCGCGGGCGTTGACCGCGAGATTGAGCAGGGCCGTCTCCAGATGGGCCGGATCGACGTGCACCCGCACCGGGACGGCGCTGGACTCGGCCGACAGGGTCACCGCATCGCCGACCGCCTGCTGCATCAGCGGCATGAACTCGCGGATCAGGTCGTTGAGCTCGACGATCACCGGGCACAGATGCTGGCGGCGCGAGAAGGCCAGCAGCTGGCGGGTCAGGCTGCGCCCGCGCTCCGCCGCGTGGCGGACCGCCGACAACTGGCGGTGCAGCCGCTCGTCGTCCCCGGCCCGGCGCAGCAGCAGGTCGGCGTTGCCCAGGATCACGGTCAGCAGGTTGTTGAAGTCGTGGGCCACGCCCCCGGTCAGCTGGCCGACCGCCTCCATCTTGCGGGCCTGGGCCAGCTGTTCCTCGAGCGAGCGGCGCTCGGTGCTGTCGACCAGGGTGCCGAAGATTTCGCGCTGGCCGCCGCCGGCCTCGGGGGCCAGCACGCCCTGGTCGAGCAGGGTGCGATAGCTGCCGTCGGCGCAGCGCCAGCGGTACTCGCAGACATAGGCGCCGGTCTCCACCGCCCCGGCCAGGGCGGCCTCGACCGCGGGGCGGTCGTCGGGATGCACCCGGGCCAGGCCGAATTCCGGCTCCTCGATGAACCGGGTCGGCTCGAAGCCGGTGATGGTCTTGACGCTGTCGCTGACGAACAGGGCCGGATAGTTCGGCGCCACAGCCCGCGAGTGGAACACGATCGGCAGGGACTGCAGGATCGCCTCCTGCCGGGCCCGGGCCTGGCGCAGGGCCTGTTCGGCCGCCGCCTTCTCGTTGCCGACCCGGACGTTCTCCTCCAGCAGCCGGCGGCTTTCCTCGGCCTGGCGACGAACCTCCAGCGTCTTCAGGTGCAGGTCGACCAGCACCGAGACCTTGGAGCGCAGGATGAACGGGTCGACCGGCTTGAACACCACGTCCACCGCCCCGGCCGAATAGGCCTGGAACAGGTGGGCCTCGTCGCGGAACACGGCGGTGAGGAAGACGATCGGGGTGTCGCGCGTGCGCCGCCGCTGACGGATCAGGGCGGCGGTCTCGTAGCCGTCCATGCCCGGCATGTGCAGGTCCAGCAGGATGACGGCGAACTCCTCGGTCAGCAGCAGCCGCAGCGCCTCTTCGCCCGATCGGGCGATGACCAGATCGCAGCCCAGCGACTCCAGCGCCTGGCTGGCGGCGAAGGCGTTGCGCTCGTCGTCGTCGACGATGAGGATCTGGGCGCCGGGCATTCAGACGGCCTCCGGCAGGGCGGGAGGCCGGGCGCCGGCGAGGCGCTGGGCGTCGGCGCGCTGCAACGACACGCGCAGGACCGAGATCAGGGTGTCGATGTCGACCGGCTTGGACACATAGTCCGAGGCCCCGGCGCGGATGCATTTTTGCCGGTCGCCCTTCATCGCCTTGGCGGTCACCGCGACGATCGGCAGGTCGGCGAAGCGATCGATGGCGCGGATCGCCTTCATCGTCTCGTAGCCGTCCATGTCGGGCATCATGATGTCGACCAGGGCGACGTCGACCCGCGGCATGGTCTGCATCAGCTCCAGCCCCGCGCGGCCGCTTTCGGCGTAGCGCAGCTCGACGCCGTACTCCTCAAGCGCGCTGGCCAGGGAGAAGATGTTGCGAATGTCGTCGTCGATGACCAGGGCGGTGCGGCCGGTCAGCACCGGGTCCTGACGCCGGTTGCGGGCCAGGCCCTCGCGCGCCGGTTCGGGCAGGCGGTCGGTCGGTTCGTGCAGCAGCAGGGCCGCCTGGTTGATCAGCTGCTCGGGCGAGCGGGCCAGCCGCAGCAGGCCGCCGAACACCGCCAGGCGGAAGCGCCGGTCGTCCTCGGGGCCCAGGTCGGCGTCGGCGTAGACGATCGCCGGCAGGGCGCCCGGCCGCTGACGCAGGTGGGCGATCAGGCGCGAGGCGGGCGCGACGCCGGCCTCGACCACCAGGCAGTCGGTCGGTCGCGACTTGAGCCGGCCCAGCGCCTTGAGGTCCGCGGCCAGCTTGACGTCGCCGAAGCACGGCCGGAGCGTCCGGGCCGCGTCGCCGTCGGCGGACCCGACCACGACCAGTCGCCGGTCGCTGGAGCCGACGAACCGCTTGACGTCGTCGAGGGTCGAGATGACCGAGTCCCGGTCGACCGGCTTGCTGGTGAAGCCGAAGGCGCCCATCGACAGGCCCAGGCCGCCCTGGTCGTCGGCCGAGATCACATGCACCGGAATGTGCCGCGTCTCGGGCGTCCGCTTGAGCAGATCCAGCAGGGCCAGGCCGTCCATGTCCGGCAGGCCGACATCCAGCATGATCACCTCGGGGCCGAAGCGGCGCGCCAGCGACGGCACCGCCGCGCCCTCGCCGGTGACCACGCCCTTGAACCCGGAATCGCGCACCAGCGACAGCAGGATGGTGGCGAAGCGCGGATCGTCCTCGACGATCAGCACCACCGCGTCGCCCGGCTCGAGGGAGTCGCGGTCGTCGATCACCGCCTCCTGCGGCTCCGGCTGGCCGGGCCCGGCGGCGCGCGCGGCGGCGGACGCCGGACGCGGCGCGGCCTGGGTCGCCGCCTGGGCCGAGGGGCTGTAGTTCAGCGGCAGGTACAGGGTGAAGGTGGAGCCGGCGCCGGGCGCGCTTTCGACCTTGAGTTCGCCGCCCAGGGTGCGGGTGATCTCGCGGCTGATCGACAGGCCCAGG
>CAZQBJ010000013.1:0-22075 GCA_964591465.1 uncultured Brevundimonas sp. | reverse complement strand
GCCCAAGACCCGCTCGGGCAAGATCATGCGCCGCATCCTGCGCAAGATCGCCGAGGGCGACACCTCCAACCTCGGCGACACCACCACCCTGGCGGATCCTTCGGTGGTGGACGAGCTGGTGCGGAATCGCGGCCAGTGATCCCCGGCGCCTGGCCGCCGGACCCGGAGCGGGTCGAGGCGATCTTCTCGCGGCTGGCGGCGATCATGCCCGAGCCGAAGACCGAGCTGAATTTCACCAGCCCCTACACCCTGGTGGTGGCCGTCGCCCTGTCGGCCCAGGCGACCGACGTCGGGGTCAACAAGGCGACCGCCAGGCTGTTCGCCGTGGCCGACACGCCGCAGAAGATGCTCGCCCTGGGCGAGGAGGGGCTGATCCCGCTGATCAGCTCCATCGGCCTGTTCCGCAACAAGGCGAAGAACGTGATCGCCCTGTCGCGCCAGCTGATCGAAAGGCACGGGGGGGAGGTGCCGCTGAACCGGGCCGACCTGCAGGCCCTGCCGGGGGTGGGGCGCAAGACGGCCTCCGTGGTGCTGAACGAACTGGCGGTCGAACCGGCCATCGCGGTGGACACCCACGTGTTCCGCGTCTCGCACCGGCTGGGGCTGGCGACCGCCAACACCCCGGACAAGGTCGAGGCCCAGCTGCACGAAATCGTGCCCGACCACTGGCTGGCCAAGGCGCACCACTGGCTGATCCTGCACGGCCGCTACACCTGCACGGCGCAGCGACCCAACTGCCCGGGCTGTCCGATCGCCGACCTGTGCCCGTCGCGCGCGACCCTGGTCGGGGCCGGGCTGGCCCGCGGCGCCGCTCAGCCCAGGCGGGCGCGCACCGCCCGGGCGAAGGCCGCGCCGCCCTCGGGCGAGGCGCCCAGGTAGAAGTCCGGCTCGATCAGCTCCAGCTCCATCAGCAGCCAGCGGCCGTCCTGGTCGCGGATCATGTCGACCCTGGCGTACAGCAGCGGCTCCTCGACGGCGGCCAGGGCCTGCTGCGCCAAAGCCATGGCCTCGGCCGGCGGCGCCGGTTCGGCGAGGTAGGCGCCGCCGTACTGGCTCTGGATGCGGAATTCGCCGCTGGCCGGGCGCTTGCGCACCGCGTGGCTGAACCGCCCGCCGAAGAACAGCAGGCTCAGCTCCCCTTCGCTCTCGATGGTCGGCAGATAGGGCTGGATCAGCGCCGGCCCCTCCGGCGCGCCGTCCAGCGGCCGGCCGGGCGTCAGACGCAGGGTCCGCCATGCCCCGCCGGACACCGTCGGCTTGACAATCAGGGTCCGGGCGCCGAAGGCGGCGAAGGCCGCCTCGACCCCGGCCGGATCGACCCGTTCGACCAGCCGGGTGGGCGGGATCGCCACCCCCGCCTGCGCCAGCCGGAGCAGATAGGTCTTGTCCGAGTTCCAGCCCAGCACCGACGCCGGATTGGCCAGCGGCAGGCCGGCGGCCGCCCAGGTCCGGCACGCGTCCAGCCAGCGGCCGTGCTCGGCGTAGTAGCCCCAGACGATCAACGGCAGGACCAGCGGATATCGCGCCAGGCCGCCCGGGTCGGCGGCGTGGTCGGTCCAGGGCTCGGCCACGGCGGTGATCCCGGCCTCGGCCAGCGGGGCGGCCAGCCGGTCGAACACGCCGGGCCACTGGTCGGCGTAGGCGGGGTCGGCGGCGGGCGGAACGAGGACGGCGACTTCGGTCATGAGGGGCTCCGGCGACGGTCTTCGCCTATAGGCCGCGTGCGCCCGCGCTTTCCAGAGGCGGCGACCCGCGCTAAGGCGCAGCCATGACCCAGACCGCTCCTGCCCGCCACGACGTCTGCGCCGTCGGCAACGCCATCGTCGACGTGCTCGCCCCCTGCGACGAAGCCTTCCTGGCCCGCGAGGGCCTGCCCAAGGGCTCGATGCAGCTGATCGACGAGGCGCGCAGCGCCGCCCTGTACGACGCCATGGCCCCGGGGGTCGAGGCTTCGGGCGGTTCGGCCGGCAACACCGTCGCCGGGGTCGGCTCCTTCGGCGGCCAGGCCGCCTACATCGGCAAGGTGGCCGAGGACCAGCTGGGCGAGGTGTTCAGCCACGACATCCGCGCCGCCGGGGTGGTGTTCACCACGCCATACCTGTCAGACGGCCCAGGCACCGGCCGGTGCCTGATCAATGTGACCGAGGACGGCCAGCGGACCATGGCCACCTATCTGGGCGCGGCCAACCAGCTGTCGGCCGCCGACATCGACGAGGCCCTGATCGCCGACAGCGCCATCGTCTATCTGGAAGGCTATCTGTTCGACCCGGCCCCGGCCCGCGAGGCCTTCGCCCGCGCCGCCGAGGCCGCGCACCGGGCAGGCCGGCGGGTGGCCATCACCCTGTCGGACACCTTCGTGGTCGACCGCTGGCGGCCCGAGCTGCTGGCCTTCATCGAGGCCTCGGCCGATATCGTGCTGGCCAACCGGGCCGAGCTGCTGGCCCTGTTCCAGACCGAGGAATTCGACGCCGCCTGCGACGCCCTGGCCGAGCGCACCGAGGTGTCGGCGGTGACCTGCAGCGAGGACGGCTCGGTCCTGCTCCGGGGCGACGAACGGGTGCGGATCCCGGCCTTCCCGGTCGGCCGGGTGATCGACACCACCGGGGCCGGCGACCAGTACGCGGCCGGCTTCCTGCTGGGCCTGGCCCGCGGGCTCGAGCTGCCCGACGCCGGCGCCTTGGGCGCCCTGGCCGCGGCCGAGGTCATCAGCCACTGGGGGCCCCGGCCGCTGGTCAGTCTCGAAGCCCTGGCCCGCGACCGTGGCCTGCCGCTTTAGACGGCGCGGCGCTTCAACGTGACATAGATCGCGCCCTCGCCGCCGTGCCGGCGGTGGGCGGCGGCGAAGCCGGCCACCACCCCGCGCAGCGCCGGCGCCTGCAGCCATTCGTGCACCGAGGCGCGGATCACCCCGCCGCCGCGCGAGCCGCGCCCGGTGATGACCAGCACGGCGCGATAGTCCCGCGCCTGGGCGCCCAGCAGGAAGGCGGTCAGGGCGTCCTGGGCGTCCCAGCGGCCGTGGCCGTGCAGGTCCAGCCGCGCCTCGATCGGATCGCGCTCGCGGGCCAGCCGCCGCTTGCGGCGGGGCTCCAGTTCGTCCACCGCCGGCTGCGGGCGCGCGGGCGCGGCGGACGGCCGGGGCGCGGGGCCGGCGGCCTTCCAGGCCGGCTTGACGAATTTGGGCGGGGTCTTCTGCGGGGCGGAAGTCGGCGCGGGCGCGGCGGTCTCAGGCTCCGGCGCCCGGCGACCGGGGCGGGGCTCCACGGACCGGGCGACCCGAGCCCAGATGCGGCGGTCCTCCGCGGTCAGGCCGCCGCGGCGGGTCATGCGGCGCCGGGATCGTTTCCGTCCGGATCCTCGTCGGAGCCCGGGTCCTGCGGCCCCGCCTCGTAGATCAGAAGGTCGCCCGGCTGGCAGTCCAGCTCGCGGCACAGGGCGTCCAGGGTGGTGAAGCGCATGGCGCGCGCCTTGCCGGTCTTGAGAATCGACAGATTGGCCAGGGTGACGCCCACGCGGTCGGCCAGCTCGGTCAGCGACATGCGCCGTTCAAGCAGGATGCGGTCTAGCTGTACGCGAATGGCCATAAGCAGGGGCTTCTATCAGATCGTCAGTTCGGATTCGTGGCGAAGCCTCGCGCCTTCGCGGAAAACTTCGGCCAGCACGAATACGACCAGGATCGAGAAGATGGGAGTCAGCAGATCGCTCAGGCCCTGGGCGGTGACCACGCCGGGGGCGATGCGGGCCATGATCATCTGCGACAAAAAGCTGCCCCCGGTGACGACCGCGAGGACCAGACCGATCTCGCGCAGGCGGCGGACGTTGTCGGGCTGGAACGGATCGCCGAGGGTCAGGGTGCGGAAGATGCGGCGCAGGCGGTGCAGGATGACCACGAAGCCGCCGAAATAGAGCGCGCCGACGCCGAGGCCGAACAGGAGCAGCAGGCGGCTGAGCGGAATCTCCCGCAGGCCGGCGCTGTCGTCGACCGTGACCGAGAGATTGTCGAGCGGAATGAAGAAGGCGGCGACCACGCCGAGCAGCGCCAGGGCGACGACGCCCCAAAGCAGCCAGTAGGCCACGTCGAGGGCGATTTTCAGCAGGCTCGAAACCGAGCCGGGACCCAGTGCGCGCATCAGGCTTGCGCCTTTTACGGCCGGAGCTAGGGCGCAATCGCCGCGCGCGGCCCGGCGAACCCGCGCGCGGTCTTATTCATCGCGTCCTTGAAGGCCATCGTAAAGCCGGGGCCGATCAGAACGACTGGACGAGGATGGCGACCAGGGCGGTCGGCAGGCCGGCCAGCAGGATGGCGTTGATGACGGTTTCGCCGATCTTTTCCATCCACAGCGTGGTGTTCATGGTGTTCATGGTTTTAGTTCCAGTCCCTGAGTGAGCGAGGCTCGTTGTGCGCCGCAACATAAAAACTGGGTCCGCTTTCGCGCCCGCGAACGGTGCGGCTCCGTTCTTGCCGACTATCAATATGCAATTACCGAAAAACAAACAAGGCCTCATATCGTTTTTCGATATTAAACTTTTGCAATGCATTAAAGCGACGTAAGGGTCCGATGAAACCCCAACTGCACAAGGGCATGCGCCTGGTCGCGGCCACGCACAACTCCGGAAAAGTCCGCGAAATCGCCGCCTTGCTGGAGGACCGGTTCGAGGTGGTTTCGGCTGGGGCGCTGGGCCTGCCCGAGCCGGACGAGACCGAGAGCACCTTCGCCGGCAACGCCATGCTCAAGGCGCGCCACGCGGCCGACGCCTCGGGCCTGCCGGCCCTGGCCGACGACTCCGGCCTTTCGGTGGCCGCGCTGGACGGGGCGCCGGGCATCTTCTCCGCCCGCTGGGCGGGGCCGGACAAGGATTTCGCCCTGGCCATGCGGCGGGTCGAGGAGCGCCTGGACGAGGCCGGGGCCCGCGACCGGCGGGCCTGGTTCACCTCGGCCCTCGCCCTGGCCTGGCCGGACGGGCCCTGCGTGGTGGTCGAGGGCCGTGTCGACGGCGAGCTGGTGTTCCCGCCGCGCGGGGACCGGGGGTTCGGCTACGATCCGATCTTCCGGCCGGACGGCTTCGACCAGACCTTCGGCGAGATGGACCCGGGCCAGAAGGACGCCATCAGCCACCGCGCCCGCGCCTTCGCCAAGCTCAAGGCGGCGCTGTTTGACTGAGCAAGCGAGGCGCAGGCGGGTGAATCGCGAGTCGGAAGGCCCGCTGGAGCGTCGTGTGGCGCCCGCCGAGCCCATCGCGATCTATGTCCACTGGCCCTATTGCGCGCGCATCTGCCCCTACTGCGACTTCAACGTGGTGCGCGACCGGGGACGGATCGACGAGCAGGCGTCGCTGGCGGCCGCCATCCTGGACGATCTCGAGGCCCAGGCGGCCCGGCTGGGGCCCCGGCGGCTGGAATCGATCTTCTTTGGCGGCGGCACCCCGTCGCTGATGGATCCGGCGGCGGTGGCGGCGGTGATCGAGCGGACGCGGGGGCTGTTTACTCCGGCCGGACCGGTGGAGATCACCCTGGAGGCCAATCCGACGGACGCCGAGGCCGGCCGCTTCGCCGCCCTGGCCGAGGCCGGCGTCAACCGGCTGTCGCTGGGGGTCCAGGCGCTGGACGACGAGTCCCTCGCCCGCCTCGGGCGCAACCATTCGGCGGCCGAGGCGCGGCGGGCGGCGGCCCTGGCCGCCCGGGCCTTCGACCGGCTGTCGATCGACCTGATCTACGCCCGCCCCGGCCAGACGGCGCAGGCCTGGGCCGACGAGCTGCGGGCCGCCCTGGACTGGGGCTTCGAGCACCTCTCGCCGTATCAGCTGACCATCGAGCCGCGCACCGCCTTCGGGCAGGCGGCGGCGCGCGGGGCCCTGATCCCGCCGGACGAGGATCAGGCGGCGACCCTTTACGAGACCACCCAGGCGGTGCTCGAGGCCGCCGGCTTCGAGGCCTATGAGGTGTCCAACCACGCCCGCGGGCCCGCCGCCCGCTCGGCGCACAACCTGCACGTCTGGCGCGGCGGCGAGTATCTCGGCCTCGGCCCGGGCGCCCACGGCCGGCTGAATCTGGACAGCGCGCGCACGGCCACCGTCGCGCGCCGGGCCATCGCCGATTACGTCGCGGGCGTCGCCGCCGGCGCCCCATGGTCCGAGGCCGAACCTCTGGACCCGCGCGCCGAGGCCGAGGAGCGGGTGTTGCTGGGCCTTCGCACCACCGAGGGGGTCGAGACCGCGGTGCTGGCGCGGCTCGGCCGAACACCGGACGCCCCGCCGGTGCGCGACCTGATCGACGACGGCTTTGTGACCCTTTCCGACGGCCGCCTGGCCGCCACCGCGCGCGGGCGGCCGGTGCTGGACGCCCTGCTGCGGACGCTGCTGGTCTAGGAAACGATTGAGCGCCGGCGCCGCCGCTGGCACGGTTGGTCCATGGTCCAGCCCCCGCCGTTGCCGCCCTCCGCGCCGCCGCCCAAGCCGGTGACCGCCGGGCTCTATGTGGTGTCCACCCCGATCGGGAACCTGCGCGACATCACCTTGCGGGCGCTCGACGTGCTGGCCGCCGCCGACCTGATCCTGGCCGAGGACACCCGGGTGACCGGCAAGCTGATGTCGGCCTACGGGCTCAAGGGACGGCTCGAGCGGGCCGACGACCACGCCGGAGAGCGGGCGGCCGAGCGGGCCGTCGAGGCGGTGCGCGACGGCCAGGTCGTGGCCCTGGTCTCGGACGCCGGCACCCCGCTGGTGTCCGATCCCGGCTTCGTCGTCGCCCGGCGGCTGATCGAGGCCGGCCTGCCTGTGCATCCGGTCCCCGGCCCCTCGGCCCTGCTGGCCGCCCTGGCCATCGCCGGCCTGCCCGCCGACCGGGTGGTGTTCGCCGGCTTCCCGCCGCCGAAGTCGGCCGCCCGGCGCAGCTGGCTGGAGGGCCTCAAGCCGGTCCGCGCCACCCTGGTGATGTACGAAAGCGGGCCGCGGCTGGCGGGCAGCCTGGCCGACATGGCGGCGGTGCTGGGCGACCGGCCGGCCGCCGTCGCCCGGGAGCTGACCAAGCTGCACGAGGAATGCGTGCGCGGTTCGCTGGGCGCGCTGGCCGCTGACCCGCGGCTGACCGAGCCGAAGGGCGAGATCGTGGTGATCGTCGGGCCGGGGGCGACGGTCGCCGCCTCGGCCGAGGAAACGGACGCGGCCCTGCTCGAAGCCCTGGCCCATGCCGGCGTCGGAGAGGCGGCCTCGCAGGTCGCCCAGGCCCTGGACCTGCCGCGCAAGGCGCTCTACCGCCGGGCGCTGGAGCTGAAGGGGCAGGTGTGAGCCGGCCCGCCACCCGACCGGCGCGGCCCTGGCGCCGGGCGCTGGGCGGGCGGTCGCGGCGGGCGGGGCGCGCGGCCGAGGCGATCGCCGCGGCCTGGCTGATGCTCAAGGGCTACCAGATCCTCGGCTTTCGCCTGCGCACCCGGGCCGGCGAGATCGACATCCTGGCGCGCAAGGGCGCCGTGCTGGCCGTGGTCGAGGTCAAGCGGCGCGCCACCCTGGCGGCGGCCATCGAGTCGCTGTCCGGCGACCAGCGGGTCCGGCTTATGGCCGCGGCCGAGGGACTGGCGGCCCGGCGGCGCAGCCTGCGCGGCCTGGCCCTGCGGCTGGATATGGTCGTGCTGGCGCCGGGCCGCTTTCCCCGTCATGTTCGCAACCTGATCATCGACGGCCGGGTTTAGCCCGGGCGCTGGACAGGCAGGGCGGATGACGCGCGAGGAGGCCGAGCAGATTCTGGTCGCCGCCGGACAGGCGGAGGACGACGCCTTTCCCCTGCTGGAGGCGGCGATCGCCTGCGCCATCCACGACTATCCGTTTCGCGACCCGACCGTGGCCCGCACCCTGGCGGCCAACGCCGCCGCCCGACTGAAGGAGCGGATCGGCCACGAGGGGCCCGACGAGGCGCTGGCCGAGACCCTGGCCGGCGACCTGCGCCTGAACGGCGACCTGCTGCACTACGACGATCCGGCCAACACCGACGTGATCGACGTGGCCGAGCGTCGTCGGGGCCTGTCGGCGACCCTCAGCGTGTTCTACCTGCACGCGGCGCGACGGGCCGAGGTCAAGGCCCAGGGCGTGGACTTTCCCGGCCACGTGCTGCTGCGCGTCGAGACGGCCGAGGGGCCGGTGGCGCTGGATCCGTTCAGCCAGGGCCGGGTGGTGCTGCCGTCAGAGCTGTCCCGCCGCGCGCTGAGGGCCGGGCTGACGCCGCATGTGGCCGACCGGCTGGACCTGCTGATGGCCCCGGTCAGCGACCGGCAGCTCCTGCTGCGCCTGCAGAACGTGTTGTTCGACCGCGCCCTGCGCGCCGGCGACTACGAGGGGGCCGAACGATCCGCCCTGCGCCGGGCCCTGCTCGATCCCGAGGATCACCGGCCGTGGCTCGACGTGGCGGCCGCGCGCGAGAAGCAGGGCGCCCTGGCCGGGGCGCTCGACGCCCTGGGCCGGGCCCGCAGCCTGGACGGGCAGACCGCCGCCGCCGCCGCGGTCCAGCGCGATCGCGTGCGGATGCGCTTGAACTGAGCACCGCATCGGCCAGATAAGGGCCAGCCCGTTTCCGCAAAGCTTCGAAGGTCCGTCCATGCTCAAGGTCGCCATCCAGATGGACCCGATCGGGGCCGTCGACATCGACGCGGACACCACCTTCATGATGATGCTGGAGGCCCAGCGACGCGGCCACCGGATGTGGGTGTACGACGTTCGGACCCTGGCGCTGGAGGACGGCCGGCTGTTCGCCCGGGGCCAGACCGTGACCGTGAAGCCCGAGCGCGGCGCCCACGCCGATCTGGGGCCGATGGAGGGGATCGAGCTTGGCCAGATGGACGTGGTGCTGATGCGCCAGGACCCGCCGTTCGACATGGCCTATGTCACCGCCACCTATCTGCTGGAAACGATCCATCCGCGCACCCTGGTGGTCAACGACCCGGCCCAGGTGCGCGGCGCGCCCGAAAAGCTGTTCGCCACCCGGTTCCCCGGCCTGCAGCCGCCGACCCTGATCTCGGCCGACCCGACGGCGCTGCGCGACTTCCACCGACGGCACGGGGACGTGGTGCTCAAGCCGCTGCACGGGGCCGGCGGCTCGGGCGTGGTGCGGCTGAAGGCCGACGACCCGAACCTCGACGCCCTGATCGAAATCCACGCCGCGGCCAGTCCCGAACCGCTGGTGATCCAGAAATTCATTCCGGCGGTGAGCCGGGGCGACAAGCGCATCCTGCTGGTCGACGGCGCGCCGGTCGGGGCGATCAACCGGGTTCCGGCCAAGGATCAGGTGCGCTCGAACCTGCACGTGGGCGGGCGCGCCGAGCCGGTCGAGCTGACCGCGCGCGACCACGAGATCTGCGCGGCCATCGGGCCGGAGCTGAAGGCGCGCGGTCTGATCTTCGTCGGCATCGACGTGATCGGCGACTGGCTGACCGAGATCAATGTGACCTCGCCGACCGGGGCCCAGCAGCTGAAGCGCTTCGGCGGGCCGGACGCCACCGCCGCCATGTGGGACGTGATCGAACGGAAACGGGCCTGAGACCGCTCAGCCGACCACCTGCATGCCCAGCCACTCGGCGATCAGGGCCGGCTTGTCGACGCCGTCGATCTCGACCGTCACCTCGTGCCTGAGCAGCCAGCGGCCGCCGCCCTTGTCGTCTGCCGAGAGCAGGCGAAAGCGCCCGCGCACTTTCGAGCCGGCCCGCACCGGCTGCAGGAAGCGGACCTTGTCGAAGCCGTAGTTGATGCCCATCGCCACCCCCTCCAGCGGCGCGGTGGCCTCAAAGCTCATGCGCGACAGCAGGCTGAGCGTCAGGAAGCCGTGGGCGATCGTGCCGCCGAACGGGGTGTTGGCCGCCGCCTCGGGGTCGACGTGGATGAACTGGTGATCCTCGGTCGCGTCGGCGAAGGCGTCGATGCGGCCCTGGTCCACCTCGATCCAGTCCGAGACGCCGATCTCCTGACCGATCAGGCTGGCGAGGGCGGCGGGCGCGACGGGGGGCTTTGCGTGCATGTTCAGGCCTTCGGTTCGAAGCGATCCTCGATGATCGCGCTAAACAGGGCGGCGTCGATATTGCCGCCGGACAGGACGACCGCGGTCGTGCGGTCGCGCGTCTCGATCTTGCCGGCCAGGACCGCGGCCAGCGACACCGCCCCGCCGGGCTCGACCACCAGCTTCAGCACCGACCAGGCGTAGCGCACGGCCGCGGCCGCCTCGGCGTCGGTCACGCCCAGGGCGCCCTTCAGCCGGCGCTGGTTGATCGGGAAGGTCAGCTCGCCGGGCATCGGCGTCATCAGGGCGTCGCAGATGGTTCCGGGCGCCGGCGGGTGGGTGACCCGGGCGCCGGCGGCCAGCGAGCGGGCCGTGTCGTCGTACAGCGCCGGCTCCACCGCCCAGACCTCGGTCGCGGGGCTGCGCGCCTCGAACGCAAGATTGATCCCGGCCATCAGGCCGCCGCCAGAGGCGCCGCACAGCAGCTGGTCGATCGTCGCGCCGCGCGCCTCGGCGTCCTCGATGACCTCCAGCCCCGCCGTGCCCTGGCCGGCGATGACGAACGGATCGTCGAACGGCGGAACGAGCACCGCCCCGCGCTCGCGCGCGATGCCGGCGGCGATGTGCTCGCGGCTTTCGCTATACCGGTCGTACAGCCGCACCTCGCCGCCCAGGGCCCGGACCCCGTCGATCTTCACCTGCGGGCTGTCGGCCGGCATGACGATCAGGGCTTTGGCGCCCACCATGCGCGCGGCGGCCGAGACGGCCTGGGCGTGGTTGCCGCTGGAATAGGCGACGACCCCGGCGGCGATCTCCGCCGGAGTCAGCCGGCTGATCCGGTTGCAGGCCCCGCGGAATTTGAAGGCCCCGGTCCTCTGCAGGTTCTCGGCCTTGAGCAGCACCCGCCCGCCGACCCGGGCGTTCAGCGCCGGGCTCTCGATCAGGGGCGTGCGGACAGCGACGCCGCGGATTCGCCTTGCGGCGTCCTCGACATCGGCGAAGGTGGGGATCGGCGTGGACATCCGCGCACTTAACCCGATGGCGCGCCCGCCGTTAAGGTGCCTGCATGAGCCGACTGATCCTCGCCATCGACCAGGGCACCACCTCCACCCGGGCGATCGCCTTCGACCCGGCGTTCCGGCCGGTGGCGATCAGCCAGATCGAGCTGGGCCAGCATTTCCCCAGGCCCGGATGGGTCGAGCATGACGCGGCCGAGATCTGGCGCGCGACGCTGCAGACCTGCCGCGAGGTCATCGCGCGGGCCGGCGGAATCTCGCGCTTCGCCGCCATCGGCCTGACCAACCAGCGCGAGACCGCCGTGCTGTGGGACCGCAACACCGGCGAGCCGCTGCACCGGGCCATCGTCTGGCAGGACCGGCGCACCACCGACCTGTGCGCCCGGCTCAAGGCCGACGGCCGCGAGGCCGAGGTCCAGTCCGCCACCGGCCTGCTGCTGGATCCCTACTTCTCGGCGACCAAATTCGCCTGGCTGCTGGACGCCGCGCCCGGCGCGCGCGAGCGGGCGGCAGCCGGCGAGCTGTGCCTGGGCACCATCGACGCCTGGCTGATCTGGAAGCTGACCGCCGGCGCGGCCTTCGTCACCGACGCGACCAACGCCTCGCGCACCCTGCTGATGGACCTGAAGGACCGGACCTGGCGGCCGGACCTGTGCGACCTGTTCGACGTGCCGCAGGCGGCCCTGCCCGAAATCCGCGGCTGCGCCGGACCGCTCGGCGAGACCGAGGCCAGCCTGTTCGGCCGCGCCCTGCCGATCACCGGCTCCGCCGGCGACCAGCAGGCGGCGCTGGTCGGCCACAGCGCCGTCGAGCCCGGCCAGGCCAAGATCACCTACGGCACCGGCGCCTTCCTAGTGGCCAACGTCGGGGCCGCGCCGACCGCCTCGGCCAGCCGCCTGCTGGGCACCCTGGCCTACCAGTGCGGCGAGGACCGGGCCTATGCGCTGGAGGGGTCGATCTTCTCGGCCGGATCGACCGTGCGCTGGCTGCGCGACCTGGGCGTCATCGGCGCCTCGCGCGAGTCCGAGGCCCTCGCCCAGTCGCTGCCGGACAATGGCGGGGTCTATCTGGTCCCGGGCTTCACCGGCCTGGGCGCGCCCTGGTGGGAGGCGAACGCCCGCGGGGCGCTGATCGGCCTGACCCGCGACGCCGGCCCGGCCCATCTGGTGCGGGCCGGACTCGAGGCGCTGGCCTACCAGACGCGCGACCTGCTCGACGCGCTGGAGGCGGACGGGGCCCCGGCCCTGTCGACCCTGCGGGTCGACGGCGGCGTCACGGCCAACGGCTGGGCCATGCAGTTCGTGGCCGACATCTGCGGGGTGCCGGTCGAGCGGCCGGCCTTCCAGGAGATGACCGCCCTGGGCGCCGCCAAGCTGGCCGCGCTCGGCGCCGGGCTCGCCGACGGCCTGGCCCATACGCCCGAGGACGCGCCGTCGGTGTGGACGCCGCGCATGGACGACTCGCGTCGCCGCCGGCTGCTGGACGGCTGGCGCAAGGCCGTCCGGGCGGCCATCATCGCCGCCTGATGACTGAATCGGTTCAGGACGCCTTTTCCGGCACCCGCCCCGTCGACCCCCGCCACGCCCTCGATGCGGAGGCGCTGGATCGGTGGATGACGGCCCATGTCGACGGCTACGCCGGTCCCGTGAGCGTGCGCCAGTTCAAGGGCGGGCAGTCCAACCCGACCTACGAGCTGACCACCCCGACCCGCGCCTATGTCCTGCGGCGCAAGCCGCCGGGCGTGCTGCTGCCGTCGGCCCACGCGGTGGACCGGGAATTCCGGGTGATCTCGGCCCTGCACGCGCGCGGCTATCCGGTCGCCCGCCCCTGGGCCCTGTGCGAGGACCCGGACGTGCTGGGCTCGATGTTCTATGTGATGGACAAGGTCGAGGGCCGGGTCCTGTGGGACCTCAAGCTGCCGGATATGCGCCCCGAAGAGCGACGGGCGATCTACGAGGCCCAGACCGACGCCCTGGCCGCCCTGCACCGCATCGATCCGGACGAGGCGGGCCTCGGCGACTACGGGCGGCCGGGCAACTATTTCGCCCGCCAGGTGGCCCGCTGGTCCAAGCAGTACGCCGCCTCGGAGACCCACAGGATCGAGGCGATGGACCGTCTGATCGATTTCCTGCCCCAAAGCCTGCCTCCGGAGGGCCCGACCCGCATCGTCCACGGAGACTTCCGGCTGGACAACCTGATCCTGGCCCCGGACCGGGCCGAGGTCCGCGCTGTGCTGGACTGGGAGCTGTCGACCCTCGGCGATCCGATGGCCGATTTCTCGTACTTCCTGATCGCCTGGGTGATCCCGGCCACGGCGCGCAACGGCATCGCCGGACTGGACCTGGACGCCCTGGGCATTCCGTCGATCGAGGAAACGACCGCCCGCTACGCCGAACAGACCGGCGGCGCCGCGCCGCAGAATCTGGACTGGCTGTTCGCCTACAACCTGTTCCGGCTGGCGGCCATCTGCCAGGGCATCGCCGGACGGGTGCGCGACGGCACCGCGACCAGCGCCCACGCACGCTCCATGGCCGCGCAGGTCGAGCCGCTGGCGGCCGGCGCCTGGAGCTTCGCGCGCAAGGCCGGCGCCTGAGTCAGTTGCTGAGGATCTGCACCCGGGTCCACACCCGGCCGTGGTTGACGATCTCCACCCGGAACCGGCCGCTGAAGGCCGGCACCACGGTGCACACCGGGTAGTGGTCGCTGGCCCGGTCCTCGCACACCCGGGCCCCGTATTCGTCGCGGACGATCATGTCGATGTCGGTGTCGCCGTCGCCGATGGCCGCGACCCGCAACACCTCCCCGCCCCGCGCGTCGATCTCGAACCGGTAGATGCCGCGCGCGTCGACGTCGCGCTGGCCGACGATCGGCCCGCGGCCGAAGGGCGAGGAGACCACCCCATAGACCGGCGGAGGCGGAGACGGCGGAGGGGGCGGAGGAGGGGGCGGCGGCGGCGGCCGGACCCCGGCGGGCGGACGGGCCGGCGCCCGCTGCTCGATTTCGAGTTCGTCCAGGCCCAGCTCGATCCGCAGGGCCTCCCGGCGCAGGTCCGCGGCGCTCAGCACCGGGCCCGGGTCGGGTCGCGTCGACGGCTCGCCGCCCTCGACCTCGCCGCCGAAGTCGCCGGTGCGCAGCGGCACCGTGTCCAGCATGCGGGCCGCGACCCGCAGGGCCTCGGCGTCGTTCGCCCGGCGGCCGAAGTCGGCCACCCGCGCGGCCGTGACCACCACGTCGATGCCGGCCACCTCGGGCGCGACATGTTCGGGGGCGCTGCGCGACAGGTTCGGGCCCGACGACTGGGCCGCCGCCATCGGCGGACAGACCACGACGCCGGCCGCCAGCGCGCCCCATGCCAATGACCGGATCATCGCCCTGCCCCGTTTTCCGACGCCACGGCGTCGCCTGCGGCGCAGCTAACCACGGCGACCGGCGGGATGTCAGCGGTCACGGTGAGCCGAATTACGCCGGCCGGTCGACTGATCGAAGATGACGGCCTCAGAGGGCGGCGGCGGCCAGGATGCGGCCGTCGGCCTTGGCCTGGACCAGCACGGCGGTGGCCAGCTGGTCGCTCTCGGCCTCGGGCATGCGGAACACCTGCGGCCGGCCGACCCAGTCGCCCAGCTTGACGATCTCGCGCACCACATTGACGTGGCGAACGCTCTGGCCGCGGTTGTCGCCGCCGCGCACCTCGACCGTCGCCGGACCGGGATCGTAGCGCACCAGCCAGACCTCGGCCCCGCCCTCGGGCAGCGAACCGGAGCCGACGGCCACGCGGCCGCCGTCGTTCATGAACTGGACTTCCGGCGGCCAGACGCGACGGGCGGCCTCCTCGGCCACGGCGGCGCGCACCTCGGGCGGGCGGGCGCCGGACACCTGGCGATAGCCGTCCACCACGATCTGCGGCGTGTAGACGTCGCGCAGGCGCAGATTGCCTTGATAGGCCCGCTGGCGGTCGGCGAACTCGGGCTTGGCGAAGGTGTCCGCCCAGCCGAGGTAGTCCCAGTAGTCGACCGAATAGGTCAGGGCGATCACCCCGGGGCGGGACGCCAGGTCCTCGACCAGCAGGTTGGCCTCGGGACAGGCGACGCAGCCCTGGGCGGTGAACAGCTCGACCACGACCGGCTCGGGCGCGGCGCCGGGCGCACGGGCGCGAGCGCCCTGTTCCGCGCCCGTCGCGGCGACGGCGAGAGAGGCGAACAGGGCGCCGCCCGCAATGACCCAACCCCTCAACTTCATGCCCGACTCCTTAGCGCCGGTTGCGCCGCGGCGCCTCTCACCTTCGTGTGAGACCTTCGGCTCAGTCCATCAACTGCTGCGCGAGGTACACATAGTGCCGGGCCCAGCGGCGGGCGTTGGCCAGAGGATCCGCGTCGTTGGAGTGGCCGCCGGCGGTGTCCTCGAAATACAGGTGATCGTGGCCCATGGCCGCCAGCCGCGCGGCGAATTTGCGCGCGTGGCCGGGGTGGACGCGGTCGTCGCGGGTGTTGGTCGTGATGTAGACCCGCGGATAGTCCACGTCCGGCCGCAGCTGCTGGTAGGCGGAGTACCGGGCGATCCAGGCCGCTTCCTCGGGGATGCGCGGGTCGCCGTACTCGCCGATCCACGAGGCCCCGGCCGGCAGCTCGTGATAACGCAGCATGTCGATCAGGGGGCTTTCGATCACCGCCGCGTTGATCAGCTCCGGGTGCTGGGTCATCGTCACCGAGGTCAGCACGCCGCCGTTCGAGCGGCCGTAGATTCCGGTGTGGCGCGGCGAGGTGATGCCGCGGGCGTGCAGGTCGGCGGCCACGGCCGCGAAGTCGTCGAAGGCCCGCTGGCGGTTGTCGTTCAGCGCCGCCTGGTGCCATTCGGGGCCGAACTCGCCGCCGCCGCGGATGTTGGCCTGGACGAAGACGCCGCCGTTCTCGAGCCAAAGCTTGCCCATCTCCGGCTTGTAGGCCGGCGGGAACGAGACCTGGAAACCGCCGTAGCCGAACAGGATGGTCGGCGCCGCGCCATCCATCGCCAGGTCGCGCGGGCGGACGACGAAATACGGAATGCGGGTCCCGTCGGTCGACAAGGCCTCGAACTGCTCGACCACATGGGTCGAGGCGTCGAACTTGGCCGGCGCGGCGCGCAGCTCGGTCAGGGCCCCGGCGTCGACGTCGGCCAGGCTCAGGGTCGGCGGGGTGAGGAAGCCCTGGGTCGAGACGAACACCTCGCCGCGGGCCTTGGAGCTGTCGCCCAGGCCGACGGCGCTGTTGTCCGGCGCCGGCAGGTCCGCCGCGCGCCAGCCGCCGTCCACCGGATCGAACCGCTTCAGGGCGCCCACCACATTGTCCGACACCACCGCCAGGATGCTGTCGGCCAGCACCCGCACGCTGTCGATCGACTGGCGCGGGCCCGGCTCGAACACCACCACCGGACTGGCCGCGGCCGGGTCCGGCTGCGCCAGGCCGTCGAGGTCGGCGGCGACGAGCGCCCCAGCCGGCAGGCCGGCCCAGGCCTCGTCCAGGCTGAACACCAGCTGGTCGCCCATGGTCCCGTTGACGGTGACCCGCTCGGGCAGGTTCAGGCGCACCGTCCGGCCGTCTACCCAGCGCCAGGTCTCGGCGCGGAAGGTGTCGAGCGGGCGGTGGAACAGCACCGCCTCGATGGCCCCCTCGGCGTCGCGGTACACGGCCGGGCTGACGCCATAGCCGCCGTCGGCCTGCTCGCCGCGGTACACCTCGGTCGCCTCGTCCAGCGACTGGCCGCGGGTCAGCGTCTTGACGATGTACGGATAGCCGCTCTCGGTCAGGGTGCCCGGACCGAAGTCGGTGGCGATCAGCAGGGTGTCGCGGTCCAGCCAGCTGATCCGGTGCTTGCCCTCGGGAATGACGAAGCCGCCATCGACGAACGCCTTGGTCGTGGTGTCGAACTCGCGCACCGTGACCGCGTCCTTGCCGCCGTCGGACAGATAGACCAGGCAGCGGGTCTCATCCGGGGCCAGGCAGCTGGCGCCCTTGAACACCCAGTCGCGGCCCTCGGCCCGGGCCAGGGCGTCGATGTCCAGCAGGGTCTCCCACTGGGTCGCGTCGGATCGGTAGGAGTCCAGCGTCGTGCGCCGCCAGACGCCCTTGGGATTGGCCGCGTCCTGCCAGAAATTGCCGATGCCGTCGCCAAGGAAGCTGGGCGCCGGAATGCGGTCGGTGGCCGTCAGAATGGCCTCGGCCTGCTGACGGAAGGTTTCGTAGCGCGGGTCGCTTTCCAGCGCCGCCAGGGCCCGGCGGTTGGACTCGGCGACGAAGGCCATCGCCTCGGCCCCGTCCACTTCCTCCAGCGCCAGGTGGTCGTCCGCGGCGCGCACCCCGGCCGGAGTCAGATCGGCCGGAAAGTGCGGCGGCGGGGCCTGGTCCGCGGCGCTGACGGGCGCGACCGCCCCGGACTGGGCGATGGCGGGCGCGGCGGCCAGCAGCAGGGCCGGCAGGGCGGCCGACAGGATCAGGTGACGCATGCTCGTTACTCCGAAGCCGCGGCCGGCTGATCCATCAGCCGGCGGGTGAGATAGGTGTACTCCAGCGCCAGGCGGCGGGCGGTCTCGCGCAGGTTGGCCCCGGCCGCGTGGCCGCCGTCGGTGTTCTCGTAGAACAGCACCGGATAGCCCAGCTCGGCCAGCCGGGCCGCCGCCTTGCGCGCATGGCCCGGGTGCACCCGGTCGTCCTTGGTCGAGGTGTGGATGAAAACCTCCGGATAGGGCTGGCCGGCGCGGAGGTTCTGGTACGGCGAGTACTGCGCGATCCAGGCGCGCTCCTCCGGGATGTCGGGGTTGCCGTATTCGGCGATCCACGACGCCCCGGCCAGCAGGGTGTGGTAGCGCAGCATGTCGAACAGCGGCACCTGGATGACCGCCGCGTTGATCAGATCCGGCCGCTGGGTCAGCATCGCGCCCATGAACAGGCCGCCCTGGCTGCCGCCCATGACGCCCAGCCGCGGCTGCGAGGTGATCCCGCGCGAGATCAGGTCCTGGGCCACCGCCTGGAAGTCCTCGTGGGCCCGCTGGCGGTTCTCCTGCAGGGCCGCCTGGTGCCAGTTGGGGCCGAACTCGCCGCCGCCGCGGGTGTTGGCCACCACATAGACGCCGCCGCGCTCGAGCCACAGCTTGCCGACCGTGGCCGAATAGCCGGGCAGCAGCGACACCTGGAAGCCGCCGTAGCCATACAGCAGGGTCGGGTTCGAGCCGTCCAGCGGCATGTCGGCGCGGTGGACCACGAAATAGGGGATCATGACGCCGTCGGCCGAACGGGCCTCGAACTGTTCCACGGTCAGGTTCGAGGCGTCGAACTTCTCGGGCATGCTCTTGACCTGCTCGACCGCGCCGGTCGAGGCGTCGGCCAGCCACAGGCTGGATGGGTTAAGATAGCCGGCCACCGAGACGAACAGGCGGTCGTCCAGCTCCGAGGCCGAACCCAGGCCGACGGTGACGTTTTGCGGCAGATCGAGGCGACGGCGGCTCCAGCCGTCCGCGCCGGCGCCCTCGGGGCTCAGCACATAGACGGCGCCGCGCACGTTCTCGAACAGGGCCACGACCAGCTGGTTGCGGGTCGAGGTCACGCCCTCGATGGCGTCGCGCGGCCCGGGCCGCAGCACCAACTCGGCCGAGGCGGTTTCGGGCGAGGCCTTCAGGGCGGCCAGGTCGTAGGCGATCAGGTCGCCGCTGGCGAAGGCGCGGCCGGACGGGTCGGTCCAGTCCTGCTCGGTGGTGAAGATCAGCCGGCCGCCGACATAGCTCTGCACGCTGGAGCGATCCGGCAGCGGCAGGCGGACGGTGGTCCCGTCATCGCGCAGCATGTGGGTTTCGCCTTCGTAGAAGGTGCGGCCCCGGTTGATCAGCACCGCCGCCAGGGCGCCGTCGGGCTCGCGCAAAGTGTAGGCCGAGACCGACACGTCGGTCGGCTCGCCGCGGAAAATCTCGGGGGCCGTGGCCAGATCCCCGCCGCGCTCCAGCCGGCGGATGGTCATCGGATAGCCCGAGGTGGTCAGGGTGCCCTCGCCGAAATCGCGCGAGACCAGCAGGGTGTCGCGGTCGATCCAGGTGGCGCCGCCCTTGGATTCGGGCAGGACGAACCCGTCCTCGACGAACCGGCGCTCGACGCTGTCGAACTCGCGCACCGTGACTGCGTCCTTGCCGCCGTCGGACAGGTAGATCAGGCAGTGGCGCTCTTCAGGGGCCAGGCAGCCGGCGCCCTTGTAGACCCAGTTGGCGCCCTCGGCCTCGGCCAGGGCGTCGAAGTCCAGGATGGTTTCCCACTGCGGCGCTTCGGTGCGGTAGCTGTCCAGGGTCGTGCGCCGCCAGATGCCGCGCACGTGCTGATCGTCCTGCCAGAAATTGTCGATCATCCCGCGGGTGAAGCCGGGAGCCGGAATGCGATCCTGGGCGCTGACGATGGCCAGGGCCTGGTCGTGCAGCGTCTGGTAGCGCGGATCGCCCTGCAGCACGCCCAGCGAATGGGCGTTGCGGGCCTCGACCCAGGCCATGGCCCGGTCGCCCTCGATCTCCTCCAGCCAGAGGTAGGGGTCCTCCTCCGCGGCCGTGGCGACGGGAGGGGCGGAAGGCGCGGACTGGGACATGGCGGATGAGGCGATCAAGGTGGCGAGGGCGAGCGCCCCCGCGGAAACAAGCGGACGGATCATGGACTTGGGGTTCCCCGACGGAATTTTCGCGCGCCACCTTAACGGCCTCGCGGGACCGGGCAAGAACCGCGTCAGGTCACGCCTTCGTCAGGGATGTCCAGCACCTGCCCGCACGCCTTGCAGTGCACCGCGTCCGGATCGTGCCGCTGCAGGGCGCAGCGGGGGCACGGATGGAACACCTTGTGCGGGCGCATCAGGGCCTGGGCCAGGCGGAAGAACAGGCTGACCCCGACCAGCATGACGGCGATCGACAGAAGCCGGCCCCACACGCCGGGCAGGATGATGTCGCCATAGCCGGTCGTGGTCAGGCTGGTGACCGTGAAATACAGGGCGTCTACATAGCCGGAGATGCCTTCGTAGCGGCCGATGAAGCTGGTGTAGACGAAGCCGGTGACCACAAAGATGAAGGTGATCAGCGCCACCGCCGCCTTGGTGATCTCCTCCCAGCGGGTGTCGTCGTAGCGACGGCCGAGGGTCTTCCAGAAGAACTGGCTGTTGACCAGCGACCACAGGCGCAGCACCCGCAAGAAGCCCAGATTGAACAGCCAGGCGGGAAACAGCAGCGTGGCCAGCACGAACAGGTCGACCCAGACGATCGGCTGTTTCAGCCAGTCGCGCCGGCTGCTGTAGGCCGAGGCGCGGGCGAACAGGTCGAAGGCCAGCACCGCGGCGATCAGGTAATCCAGGGTGTAGAAGGCCCAGCCGTAGTCCTTCAGCAGCGGCGCGGCGATGAAGAAGGCGATGATCGCCAGGTCGACCACCAGCACCGCATAGCGGAAGCGCACCGCCCCGGGGGTCTGGCCGTGGTAAAGGGCCCGCATGCGGGCGCGAAAGCGCCAGCGGTCCGGATCGTCGGGGTCGCGCGCACCGGTCATTCTCGCCTGCTTAGCCGCCTGCCCTCACGCACGCCACGAATTCCCTCTATATGGCGGCGATGGGCCGAGCTTTCGTCAAGATGAACGGCGCCGGCAACGACTTTGTCGTGGTCGACGCCCTGTCCGCGCCGTTCACCCCGGACGCGGCGCAGGCGCGGGCCATCTGCGACCGGCGCACGGGCGAGGGCTGCGACCAGCTGATCGTGCTGGAGCCCTCGCCGGACGCCGACGCCTTCATGCGGGTGTGGAACGCCGACGGCGGCCAGGTGGAGACCTGCGGCAACGCCCTGCGCTGCGTGGCCTGGCTGTTGATGGAGGCGGCCGGCCGCGACCGGGCGCGGATCGACACCGCCGCCGGGATCGTCGAGGCGAGCCGGGCCGGCGACCGGCTGGTGACCATCGACATGGGCCCGCCGGGGCTGGACTGGACCGAGATTCCGCTGGCCGAGGAAATGGACACCCGGGGCATCGAGCTTCAGGTCGGCCCGATCGACGCGCCGCACCTGCACACCCCCGGCGCGGTCTCCATGGGCAATCCGCACGTGGTGTTCTTCACCGCCGACGAGCCGGACGACCAGCTGGTCCGCGGGACCGGATCGCTGATCGAGCACCACCCGCTGTTCCCCCAGGGGGTCAATGTCGGTTTCGCCCAGGTGCGCGCGCCAGACCGCATCCGCCTGCGGGTGTGGGAGCGCGGGGCCGGCCTGACCCGGGCCTGCGGCACCGGCGCCTGCGCCGCCCTGGTCGCCGCCGCCCGCCGGGGCAAGGCCGGACGCTCGGCGGTGCTGGAGCTGGACGGCGGCGAGCTGCGGATCGACTGGCGCGAGAGCGACGATCACGTGCTGATGACCGGCCCGCTGCAGATCGAGCGCACCGGCTTTCTGCCCTGAGCGCGACGATCCGCGGCCGGCGCGCGTGGTTGTGACGGACGGGGCCGGCGTCTAGGGTTCAGGCCGATTTCGCAAAGCGCCCCCCGATGCCCGAAAACACCGACAAACAGACCTTCACCGACCAGGAAGCCCTGGACTTCCACCGCCTGCCCACTCCCGGCAAGATCGCCGTGGCCCCGACCAAGCCGATGGCCACCCAGCGCGACCTGTCGCTGGCCTATTCGCCCGGCGTCGCCGTGCCGGTGCGCGAGATCGCCCGCGATCCGGACCTGGCCTACGAGTACACGTCCAAGGGCAATACGGTCGCCGTGATCACCAACGGCACCGCCATCTTGGGCCTCGGCAATCTGGGGGCCATGGCGGCCAAGCCGGTGATGGAAGGCAAGTCGGTGCTGTTCAAGCGGTTCGCCGACGTCGACTCGATCGACATCGAGGTCAACACCACCGACCCGGCCGAGTTCGTCACCGTGGTCAAGAACATCGGCGAGACCTGGGGCGGCATCAATCTGGAGGACATCAAGTCCCCCGAGTGCTTCGCCATCGAGAGCGAACTGCAGGACCTGCTCGACATCCCGGTGTTCCACGACGACCAGCACGGCACCGCGATCATCTCGGCCGCCGGCCTGATCAACGCGTGCGAGGTCACCGGCCGCCGGCTGGACGAGATCA
>CAZQBJ010000012.1:15699-22783 GCA_964591465.1 uncultured Brevundimonas sp. | reverse complement strand
AGACCCTGCTGATCGAAACCTTCGCGCGCGGCTCGCGCCACTTCCTGGTGGCCCATCCGTTCGCCGGGGGCCTGGCCCACGGCACCCTGTGCATGCTGCTGACCCGGCGGCTCGACCGGCTGGGCGTCGGCCCGCTGGGCTTCGTCAGCACCGACTATTCGCTGGCCATCTGGTCGATCCGGGCGATGGACGGTCTGGACCTCGACGCCCTGTTCGAGCCGGACATGCTGGGCGACGACCTGGAGGCCTGGCTGGCCGAGAGCTTCATGATGAAGCGCACCTTCCGCAATTGCGCCCTGATCTCCGGCTTGATCGAGAAGCGCCAGCCCGGGAACGAGAAGACCGGGCGGCAGGTGACCTTTTCGACGGACCTGATCTACGACGTGCTGCGCCGCCATCAGCCGGACCACCTGCTGCTCAAGACCGCCCGCGCCGACGCGGCCGCCGGGCTGATGGACGTTGCCCGCCTCGGCCAGTTGCTGGCCCGCATCCAGGGGCGGCTGCGGCACGTCCGGCTCGAACGGCCCTCGCCGTTCTGCGTGCCGGTGCTGGTCCAGATCGGGCGCGAACGGGTCGGCGGCGGCGAGGCGGCCGAGATGATCCTCGACGCGTCCGCCTACGGCTTCGACGAGGCCGATCTGATCGCCGAGGTGATGGGCGAAGCGCCCGAGGCCGGCCGGTGAACGCGGCGCTGAAACAGCGCCTGGCGCCGGCCCGCTGCGCCAGCGGCGGCCTGCGTGTGGCGGTGGCCGGCGAGCCGTGCGTGCTGCGCTGCTCGGGCGCCCTGTGGGTGATCGACCACGCCACGCTGATCGCCGCCGACCTGCATCTGGAGAAGGGCTCGGCCTTCGCCGCCCGGGGACAGATGCTGCCGCCGTACGACAGCCGCGCGACCCTCGACCGGCTGGCGGCCGAGATCGAGGCCCTGCGGCCGCGGACGGTCGTCCTGCTGGGCGACAGCTTCCACGACGCCCGCTCGGTCGGCCGGATGGCGGCCGGGGATCTGGCGCGACTGGAGGCGCTGGCCCGCGGCCGCGAATGGATCTGGCTGGAGGGCAACCACGACCTGGACGCCCTGGCCGCGGCGGCCGACGTCCTGCCCGGGGCGGTGGTCGAGACCCTGGCGCTGGGCGCCCTGAACCTGGTGCACGAGCCGCAGCCGGGCGAACGGACCGGCGAGGTGGCCGGCCACCTGCACCCGGCGGTGCGCATCGCCGCGTTCGGCCGGGGGGTGCGCCGGCCGTGCTTCGCCACCGACGGCCAGCGGCTGATCCTGCCGGCCTTCGGCGCCTTCACCGGCGGGCTGAACCTGCGCGACCGGGCCTTCGAGGGGCTGTTCGCCGAGCCGCCGCTGGCCGTCGCCCTGGGCCGCGACCGGGTCCACGCCCTGGCCTGGTCCAGCCTGCTGTCCGACTAGGTGCGGCGGAACCAGGCCGAGGCGGCCCAGCCGGTCAGCCCCGCCAGCAGCACCGACAGCAGGCCGTACATCCAGGGCCGGTGGTGGGCGAAGTCGTAGATCGCCCGCTCGATGCCGACCTTCTCGACATTGAGGGTGCGGGTGCGCACCGACACCGGCTCGCCGTTCTGGAACAGCCAGACCTGGGCCTCGTATTGGCCGATCGGCGCCTCGGCCGGCAGCACCACCTCGGCGCGGAACAGGCCGTGGTCGACGAAGGTCACCCCGTCCGGATCGGTGTCGTAAAGGTCGCTGGCTTCCTTCAGGCGGATCACCGCCCGGCGCCATTCCAGATAGTCCTCGCCCAGGCGGCTGACGACCACGTCGCGCACCCCGTAGCGGGTCACGGTGCGCTGTTCGGACGGGGCGTCGATCTGCAGGTGGTCCACCCCCACCCCCAGCCGGCGCAGAGCGCCGAAGTCGGCGATCTCGCCCAGCGGCCGGGTCGAGGCGGTCATGTAGAAGCCCGGCGCGCCCTCGAACAGCACCGGCCGGCTGTTCAGCCACAGGCCGGCGACGCGAACCTTGCGGATCAGGCGCACCGGCTGGTCGGGCCCGCGCACCACGACCACCACGTCGGTCGGCGCATCGGTCGGATTGAACACCGCGCCGTACAGCACGATCGACGCCCCGGCGAAGCCGGAGTCGACCTCGACCTGGGTCTCGGTCAGGGCCGCGGCGATGCGGATGTCGGCCGGCGCGGGCGTTTCGGCCCGCAGGGGCGCCTCGATCACGGCGGGGGGCGGAAGGACCGGGGTCACGGATTGCCCCCCGGGGCCAGGACGAACATCTCCTCGGGCCGGATGAACAGGCCCAGGCCCATCTGGATGCCGACCAGCAGCACGATCAGCCCCATCAGGGCGCGCATCTCCTCGGCCCGGAAGCGGCTGGAGGCCCGGGCCCCATACTGGGCCCCGATGACCCCGCCGAACAGCAGCAGCGAAGCGAGCACGATGTCCACCGTCTGGTTGCGCCCGGCCTGCAGCACGGTGGTGATCGCCGTGGTGATGATGATCTGGAACAGGCTGGTGCCGACCACCACCGAGGCCTTCATCCGCAGGATGTAGAGCATGGCCGGCACGAGGATGAAGCCGCCGCCGACGCCCATGATGGCCGACAGGACGCCGGCGCCGACGCCCAGGCCCAGCGGCGGCAGGGCGCTGATGTACAGGCCCGAGCGGGGGAAGCGCATGCGCAGCGGCAGGCCGTACAGCCACAGCGGGCGGCGGGTCTGGCGACGCTTGGGCGGCTCGCCGCGGCGACGTCGCAGGATGGTGTTGAGGCTCTCGTTGAGCATCAGCCC
Organism: uncultured Brevundimonas sp.; assembly: GCA_964591465.1. Taxonomy (GTDB): domain Bacteria; phylum Pseudomonadota; class Alphaproteobacteria; order Caulobacterales; family Caulobacteraceae; genus Brevundimonas. Next base: position 20,024 of record CAZQBJ010000012.1, on the reverse strand, counting down.
GCCGATGGCGCCCAGGAAGATCAGGTAGGACAGCGACACCACCAGGTCGGCCTGGCCCAGCAGCCGCAGCAGGCGAAACAGCTCGACCCCGACGAAGGCGCCGATCGCCCCGCCCAGGGCCATGACCGCGCCCATGCGGTAGTCGACGCCGCGCTTGGCCGTGTAGGCCAGCACGCTGGAGGCGGACGAGGCGACGACGTGATTGGCCTGGCTGGCCACCGCCACGGCCGGCGGAATGCCGAGGAACACCAGCACCGGGGCCATCAGGAAGCCGCCGCCGATGCCGAACAGTCCCGAAATGAAGCCCACAATGGCGCCCAGCGCGATCAGCAGCGGCGCGTTCACCGACACCTCGGCGATGGGCAGGTAGATATCCAAGGACTCCGCCTTCGGCTGGAGCTTAAGTCACACGCCTTCCTCGCAAGGATGGCGCCACGATTTCAACCCGGTGTGGACTGCCCTCAGCCGCGCGCCTGGACCGCCTGCACGGTGAAGCGTTCGGCGGCGGTCTCGGCCGAGCGGCGGGCGGAGGCGGACAGCCGCGGGGCCAGGCGCTCGGCCGCCTCGGCCGCCTGCGCATCGCCGGACTCCGCCGCCACGAGGTACCACTTGTAGGCCTCGGCCGGGTCGGGCGGCACGCCCTCGACGCCGTCCTCGTGCAGGCGGGCGAGGTTGTACTGGCTGTCGGTCAGGCCGCGCTCGGCCGCCTCGCGGAACCAGCGCACCGCGGCCGCCTGGCTGCGCGGACCGCCGATGCCGTCGAGCAGGTAGTGGGCCAGGTTGTACATCGCCGGGGCCTCGCCGGCGGTCGCCGCCCGCTCCAGCCACAGGCGGGCCTCGGCCGGGTTCGGCTGCAGGCCCGGCCCGCCCTCGGCGTACAGGCCGGCCAGGTGGAACTGAGCCGCCGCCAGACCCAGGTTGGCCGCCCGGGTCAGCGGCTCGACGCCCGCCGGGTCGCCCGCCTCCAGCTGCTCCAGCGCCTGTTCGTACAGGGCCATGGCCTCCGCGTCGGGCGGCGAATGACGGTCGGCGATCAGCGCCGCGGCGGCCAGAGGTTCGCCGGCCACGTCCACGTCGCCCCGGGGCTCGTCGCCGCGGGCCATGGCCGCGCCGTCGGTCAGCCGCATGTAACCGGCCACCGCGCCGGTCAGGGCGACGGCGGTCACCGAGGCGAGAAACGCCTTGCGCACGGTCGAGCCGTCGCGTTTGGCCTGCTTGTCCAGCCGCTCCTGAAGCCGAGTCTTGCCGCCGCGCCGCAGCAGGCCGAGACCGCCGCCGGACGCTTCGGCCGCCGGGGCGGCCATGGCGGCGCGGGCCGCCTCGATGGCCTCGCGGGTGGTCGCCGGGCGGGCCGCGCGCATTTCACGCGGGCTGACGAAGTCGGTCTCGGCGGAGAACGGGTCGTCCTCGACCGGGGCCGGCGGGGCGGGCTCCTGGGCCGCGGTCGGGGCCACGGGCTGGGCCGGCGCGGCCTGGCCGAACGGCTGGCTTTGAGCCGCCGGCGGCGGGGTGCGCGCCTCGGCCGCCTCGATCTCCTCCAGCACCGCGGCCACGTCGGCCCCGCCGAAGGTCGAGAACGGCGCCTCCGGCTCGGGGGCCGGAGGCGCGGCCTCGGTCTCGGCTCCCGGGAACGGGGCCAGGGCCGGATCGCGCCAGTCGCCGGCCGGCTCGTCGAACTGCTCGTCGGGGAAGGCGGCGGCGCGCCAGTCGCTCTGGGCCGCCGGCGCCTTGGGCTCGGTCCCGCGGCGCTCCATGCCCTCGCGGGCCTCGGCCAGCAGCTGGGCGGTGCGCTCCTCGCTCTGGCGCATGCGCTCGGCCAGTTCGCCGGACGAGCGGTCGTAGCCCTGTTCGATCTTCTCCGAGGCCTGGGCCAGCCGCTGGCCGATGTCCTCGATGGCCTGGGCGGCGCGGCGCTCGGACTGGGCGATGCGGTCCGACAGCCGTTCGGAGATGCGCGAGATCTCGCCGCCCAGCTTCTCCAGCGCCTTGGCGTGCTGGTCGCTGTCGCGGACCAGGCGCTGTTCGACCGCGGCGGCGACCTTGGCCATGTCCTGACCGAGGGTGCGGGTCAGCTCCTGGCCCAGCTCGGCCACCCGCCGGTCGCCGTGCTCCTCGGCCCGGGTCATCCGCTGGTCGAGGTTCTGGGCGATGCGCAGGACCTCCTTGCCCATCGCCTCGACCGCCTTGGCCGAGCGCCGCTCGGACGCCTGCACCTGCTGGCCCAGCTGGGCCACGGCCCGCTCGATCTTGTCGACCCGGCCCTCGGCGGCGGCGGCGTCCAGCCGGCGCATCAGTTCGGCGCGGTTCTCGTCCACCCGGCGCGACAGGGTCTCGGCCAGCTTCTCGAACCGGGCCGCCTCGCGGGCGCCCTCAGGCTCGACCCGGGACTCGGCTGTGCGCAGCCGCTGGTCGAGACTGGCGAAGGACCGCTCCAGCGAGGCCAGGGCCTCGGACGTGCGGGCCTGGGCCGAATCCAGCCGGGCGCTGACCTCGGTCAGCAGCGAGCCGCCGCCGCGCTCGAAATTGTCCAGCCGCCCGCGCAGCTCCATCAGCCCGGCGCGGTGGCGTTCCTCCGAGTCGTAGAACCGCCCGGCCAGGGCCCCGATGGCGTTCTCGACCTTCTGGAAGCCTTCGGCGGTGCGCGGGCCGGTGTCGTTCTCGAACCGGCGCAGCCGCTTGTGCCCCTCGCGCAGCTCCTCGGCGATGTCGTCCAGCCGTCGGCCCTGGGCGGCGTGGGCCTGCTCGACCCCGTCCAGCCGCCGGACCAGGCCGGTGACCGCCTGGTCGACGCCGCTGATGGCCAGGGTGGAGCGGCGCTCGGACGCCTCCAGACGTTCGGCGATGGCGTCGATCGAGGCCAGCACGCGGGACAGGTCGTCCTCGCCGTAGGCGTCCTCCAGCCGGCGGCGGCGCGACCGGCGCTCGACCGCGTCGGACGCGTGGGGACGACGGGCCAGGGGCACCACGCCTTCCTCCTCATCCCCCTCGAGAATCATGGTGTTAAGCCATTCACCCAACGTCATCCCGGACCGCCGCGCCAGATCCTTGGCGATCTCGCGGGCCTTGGGGTCGATTCCCTTGACGCTCCAGGGCGCCGACGCGCTCATTGATTCGTCTCCAAGCCGACCACCTCTGACGCTAACCATCCAAGTCTAGGGTGTAAACGCGCGCTTAACCGCAACATGTAGCGTGCGGGTCCATTTCCTGTGGAAAGGCCCGGGCGCGGCGCCTCGCGGCTCGATGCTGGGGGCGTTGATCCCATGGCTGGACAACGCCCGCGGCGCCGCTCGGGCTCCCATTGCCAAGGGGGCGCGGGCGGGCCATGTGGCCCCGGTGACCGTGAATTCGACCCTCGCCCTGCTGGGCCTCGCCCTGGCCATGACCGGGTTCAGCGCCTGGCGCGGGGCCCGGCCGCCGGACCTGATGAAGGGCCCGCGCATGGCCCCGTGGCGGCTGCTGATGCTGCTGGGGGCGGGCGTCAGCCTGCTGTTGCTGGTCCACCTGGTGAACCTGCTGGGGGTGCAGACCGGCCGCTAGGCGGGAACACCGGGGGCCGGCGGCGGTTCATGGGCGAACCCGAACAGGAGAGCCCGATGTCCGATCTTGACCGCCGCGAAGCCGAACAACGCCTGTGGGACGCCATCGACGACACCCGCATCGGCATGCTCGGCCTGCACGAGCCGGGTCAGCACATGCAGCCGATGACCGCCTTCTGCGAGCCGGAGACCAATTCGATCTGGTTCTTCACCCGCCGCACCACCGACCTGGCCCGCGACGCGGCCGGCGGCCGCGAGGCCATGTTCTGCCTGATCTCCAAGGACCGGAAGCTGTACGCCTGCGTCGGCGGGCGGCTGCAGCCCAGCCACGATCCGGAGCGCATCGAGCGGCACTGGAATCCGGTCGTCGCCTCATGGTTCAGCGACGGCAAGGACGATCCGGAACTGACCCTGCTGCGGCTGGACGCCGACGACGCCCAGATCTGGCTCAACGAAGCCGGGCCGATCCGCTTCGCCTGGGAGGTGGCGCGGGGCAATCTGACCGATCACCAGCCCGACATGGGCGAGCGCGCCCACGTCAATTTTCAGTAGCGAAGCACCAGGCGAGGACCGCCTTCTGGGCGTGGATGCGGTTCTCGGCCTCGTCCCAGACCAGCGAGCGAGGCCCGTCCAGCACCGCGTCGACCACCTCCTCGCCCCGGTGGGCCGGCAGGCAGTGCAGGAACACCGCGTCCGGCGCCGCCCGGTCCATCAGCGCCTCGTCCACCGCATAAGGCTCGAGCGCCGCCAGCCGCGCCTCGTAGTCGGCGTCGCCCATCGACACCCAGG
>CAZQBJ010000012.1:6024-15689 GCA_964591465.1 uncultured Brevundimonas sp. | reverse complement strand
GGTGATCACCGCGTCGGCCCCGGCCACCGCCTCGTCCGGGTCGCTGGTCATCTGCACCGCCTCGCCGCCGCGGGCCAGGTCGTGCAGGTCCGGGTGGTACTGCGCCGGGCAGGCGATGCGCAGCTTGAAGCCCAGCAGCGGCGCGGCGTGGATGAAGCTGGCGCACACATTGTTGCCGTCGCCGACCCAGGCCAGGGTCTTGCCGGCGATCGGACCGCGATGCTCCTCGAGGGTCATCACGTCGGCCAGGATCTGGCACGGGTGGGAGCGGTCGGTCAGGCCGTTGATCACCGGCACGGTCGACACCCGGGCGAACCGCTCCAGCTCCTCGTGGCTGTTGGCCCGGATCATCACCGCGTCGACCATGCGCGACAGAACCCGGGCGGTGTCCTCGACCGGCTCGCCGCGGCCCAGCTGCATGTCGCCGGCGTTGGCGATGATCGCCGCCCCGCCCAGCTGGCGCATGGCCGCGTCGAACGAGAAGCGGGTGCGGGTCGAGTTCTTCTCGAAGATCATCGCCAGCACCCGGTCCCTGGCCGGGGCGTCGGCGTCGGGCCGGCCCCTGGGCCAGCAGGCGCGGGCCGCCTTGCGGGCGTGGGCGTCATCGACGATGGCGCGCAGGTCCCGGGGCGTCAGCCGCCACAGGTCGAGGAAATGACGCGCCATCGACGGATCAGGCCGCCATCTTGCCGCGCGCGGCCTGGCAGGTGCGCTCGAATTTCTCGATCGCCTCGGCGGCCTCCTCGCGGGTCAGGTTCAGCGGCGGCAGCAGGCGCACGCAGTTGTCGCCGCCGCCGGCCACCAGCAACTGCTGGTCGCGCGCCCAGGCCATGAACTCGCGGTTGTTCGGCTTCAGCTTGACGCCGATCAGCAGGCCCTTGCCGCGCACGTCCTCGATGATGTCCGGATAGCGCTCCTTCAGCCCGTGCAGCTGCTGCACCAGATAGCCGGAGACGTCGTTCACATTGGCCAGGGTCTCGGGCTTGCTGATCTCGTCGTAGGACGCCAGGCCGACGGCCATGGCCAGCGGGTTGCCGCCGAAGGTCGAGCCGTGGGCCGCCACGGTCATGCCCTTGGCCGCCTCGGTGGTGGCCAGGCAGGCGCCGATCGGGAAGCCGCCGCCCAGGGCCTTGGCCGTGGCCATGATGTCCGGCGCGGCGCCCGACCATTCGTGGGCCCACAGCTTGCCGGTGCGGCCCATGCCGGACTGCACCTCGTCATAGATCAGCAACACGCCGTTGTCGGTGCACCACTGGCGCAGCTGGCGCAGGTCGGCGTCCGGCACCGCCCGCGCGCCGCCCTCGCCCTGCACCGGCTCGAGGATCACCGCCGCGGTGGTCGGGCTCTCGATCGCCGCCTTCAGCGCCTCGTGGTCGCCCAGCTTCAGCTGGATGTAGCCCGGCAGGCGCGGGCCGAAGCCCTCGACATAGTTCGGGTTGCCGGCCGCGTTGATCGCCCCGTAGGTGCGGCCGTGGAACGAGCCGTCGAAGCCGATGATGTCGATCCGCTCCGGCTGGCCGTTGGCCGAGTGGTGTTTGCGGGCGGTCTTCAGGGCGCACTCGACGGCCTCGGAGCCGGAGTTGGTGAAGAACACCACGTCGGCGAAGCTGTCGGCGCACAGCCGGTCGGCGAGTTCTTCCTGGCCGGGAATGCGGAAGATGTTGGACACGTGCCACAGCTTGTCGGCCTGGTCCTTCAGCGCCTGCACCAGCTTCGGATGGCGGTGGCCCAGGGCGTTGGTGGCGATGCCCGCCACGCAGTCCAGATAGACGGTTCCGTCGGCCGCGTGGAGCCGGGCGCCTTCGCCGCTGACCACCTCGACCGGCGCGCGGTTGTAGACCCCCATCAGATGACCGGACACGGCGGAACCTCCTGCAGAAAATGAAACGGCCCCGACGCAGCCGCGACGGGACTCCAAGGGGCCGTTGTCGAACCGCCGCGAAGCCAAGTCAACACCGCCCCCGGTCGCACCCGCGCGTGTCAGTCGAGGGCGGCGTCGAGGCGGCGGATGAGGGCGGCGTAGGTCTCGGCGGCGCGCTCGACGGTGGCCGGATCGAGGCGGTCCAGCACGTCCTGGTCCGAGTGGATCAGGGCGAACACCTCGGGCACGAAGCCCTCGGCCAGGCCGCTGGCCTCGCCGCCGTTGAAGGCCAGCCACATCTGGTGGGCGCCGATCTCGGTCTGGAACCCGAGCGAGACGGTCGGCGCGCCGGCGGCGATGAACGCCAGGTCGTCGCTGGGTGGATAGACCGGAAAGCCGATGCAGGTCAGGGCCTGTTCGGCGCAGGTTTCGCGCACGGCGCGCACCACCGGGGCCGACTGCGGCCCGTTGTTCAGCCCGTACATCATCGCCTCGCCGAAGGCGGCCACGTCCGAATTGACCACCGCGGCGACGTTGGCCACCCCGTGGGCCTCGATCCATTTGTACGCCCCGATCAGGCCCAGCTCTTCCTGGTCGAAGAAGATCACCCGCACCCGGTGGCGCAGGTTGGCGTCGCGCAGCGCGCCGGCGGCCCGGACCAGGGCGACCACAGAGGCGGCGTTGTCGACCACCCCGTCGGCCAGCCGCCCGTCGGCCAGACGCACGGCGTCGTAGTGGGCGGTCAGCAGCAGCTCGCGCTCGCCCGCGCCCAGGGTGACCACGACATTGGCGCCCTCCAGCGGCCCGGTGCGCGGATTGCCGCCGGCGAAGGTCTCGAGCGTCCACGGCAGGCCCTCGCGATCCAGCAGGGCGGTCAGGGCCGCGGCGCGCGCGCCGTTGTCCGGCTGGACGAAGGCGGCCGCATCGGCGCGCGGGTCAGCGGCTTCGGCCGCGACAGGGCTGGCCGCGGCCAGCATCAGGAGGGCGGCCGCGACGGCGCGATGGACGGACTGGATCATGCAATTCCCCGGACTTGAGGGGCCGATTAGGGGCGCGCCGCCGCCGCAACGTCAAGCGGCGAAGCGTCAGCTCTTCAGCCGCCAGCCGGTGCGGAACACCTGCCAGGCCAGCACGCCCAGGGCGGCGGTGATGGCCGCGCTGACCGCCGCGCCCAGCGCCATATTGCTCTCGGCCGCGCCGATGAAGCCGTAGCGGAACCCGTCGATCAGATAGAACATCGGGTTGAAGTGGCTGGCCGTGGCGAACGGCTCGGGCAGGTTGCCGACCATGTAGAAGGTGCCCGACAGGAAGGTCATCGGCATGACCACGAAATTCTGCACCGCCGCCAGGTGGTCGAATTTCTCGGACCACAGGCCGGCCAGCACCCCGAGCAGCCCCATCAGCAGCGAGGCCATGATCCCGAAGTAGAGGATGGCCCCGACCTGGGCCAGGCCCAGCCGGGCGAAGGGCATGACGCAGACGGCGGTGATCAGGCCGACCACCACGCCGCGCGTCGCCGCCCCGAGGGAAAAGCCGATCATCAGCTCCGTCGGGGTCAGCGGCGGGGTCAGGAAGTCGGTCGCCGTGCCCATGATCTTGGCCTGGATCAGCGACGAGGAGGCGTTGGCGAAGGCGTTGGTCAGGATGGCCATCATGATCAGGCCGGGCGCGACGAACTCGGCGAACGACACCCCCTGCACCGACGGGCGCGCGTCGCCCAGGGCGACCACGAAGACCATCATGTAGAGCAAGGTGGTGACCACCGGCGCGGCCACCGTCTGCAGCCCGACCTTCCAGAACCGCCGGACCTCGCGCAGGTAAAGCGTGCGCAGGCCGATCCAGTTGACGCCGCGATAGGCGCGCGGGGCGGGCGGGACGGAGACGGCGGGCTGGGTCATGTCCGCCAGATGCGACGCCCGCTCGCCCGGTGCAAGAGGCGGAACCGGCGCCCCTACATCTAGTTTCTGTGGATACGCCCCATCCCACATATTGCGTGTCTTAAGGAGGGGTTTACGATTGGTGGTAGGCCAAGAGTGCAGAACGAGCTCGCGGCACAAGATGTTGAATCGCTACCGGCGAGGGAGGCCGCGATGAGCTGGACCGAAGAACGTGTGGGGGCGCTGAAGAAGCTGTGGCTGGAAGGCCAGTCCGCCAGCCAGATCGCCAAGCAGCTGGGCGACGGGGTCACCCGCAACGCGGTGATCGGCAAGGTGCACCGCCTGGGCCTGTCGGGCCGCGCGGCGCCGTCGCAGCCGGCCCGCGCCACCTTCCGCCAGCCGCGGCCCCGGCCGCAGGTCAGCGCGCCCTCGGCCCCGAGACGGATCGAGGCGGCCCAGCCGCGCCCTGCCGCCCCGCCGCCGGCCCCGGTGGTCGACCTGCCGGGCACGGCCACGGTGCTGACCCTGGGCGCCCACATGTGCAAATGGCCGATCGGCGACCCGACCTCGGACGAATTCAGCTTCTGCGGCCGCCGCTCGGGCGAGGGCACGCCCTACTGCGTCGAGCACGCCAAGGTCGCCTACCAGCCGCAGAAGGGCCGCGGCGGCCGCGACAGCGGCGCGGACCTGGCCCGCTCGCTGCGCCGTTACATCTGATCGACGGATCGCCCGTTCGGACCCCGCCGGTCCGGACGGGCGGCTGACCCCGCCGGCCCGCCCCCGCGCGCGGCCGGCGTTCGGGGGCGGGGCTGCGGTTCTCCGGGTTGACGCAGTCCCGACCTCCCCCGCCCGCCTCAGCCGGCGGCGAAGCCCGGTCCAAACACCATCACAGCCGCCGCCGCGCCGGCGATCACCGTGGCCGCCACCCCGGCGGCGAAGGCCATGGCGGTGCGCGCCTTGCGCCGGCGGAAACTGCCTGGCCGCAGGGTGCGGATATAGACGAACGGCCGCCGGCCAAAGGCCTCGGAACCCACGATATTGTGCTGGGACATCAGTACGCTCCCCTTTACCAACCCACGCTGGGGCGAGGGTCAGCCAAGGGGGCTGTTTCGGCGGAAAGATGGCGAACGGCGGTATAAGGCCGCCGGCCGGCCGGTCAGCCGCAGAAGATGCGCCGGCCGCTGTAGCTCAGGTACTCGCCGGTGACCGGATCCCACGAACGGTAATTGGCCCGGCACCAGGCCATGCGGGCCGGGTCGCGGCCGGCCGGGGCGTAGCCGTCGCTCCCGTAGACCAGATCCGGCCGGCCCCAGGCGCCGTGCCAGGCCTCGGCCCCGCCGTGTCGGTAATCCGCCCCGTAACCGTAGCCGTAGCCGTAGCCATGGCCGTAGCTCCAGGCCCGGTCGTGACGCCGGCCGCCGTCATGGTGGCGAACCCGGTGGCGCTGGTCGCGCCAGCGGGCGTCGCAGTCGTCGCGGCCGCGGTCCCAGTAGGCGTCGCAGCGGTAGTCGCCGGGGATGTCGCGCTGGGCCCAGACGCTGTCGTGGCCGCGGGCGTAATCGCCGGCCGCCGCCGGCAGGGCCGTCGCCAGCGACGCGACGGCGGCCAGAACCCATACGCGCATCTCGACTCTCCCTCGCATGGCCGGGCTCGCCGGCGATCGGATCAGTTCAGGGTCACCGCCGTGGCCCGGCCGCCGCGGGTGGTCACCCGCTGCATCAGCACCACCGGCTCCTGCCCCTCGGCGCGCACCGGCGCGATCACGAACCAGCCGCCGTCGGGCAGGTCGTCGAAGCGGAAACGGTCCTGGGCGTCGCACTGGGTGTCGCGCACGAAGCTGCGGTAGTCGGCGCCGGCCTCCTGCACCGTGCGGGCGCGGACCACGGCGGCCGGAAGGGCGGCGCTGCGGGTCGAGCCGTACAGCACGCTGAAGCGGCGGCGGGTGTAAGGGGTGTCCGGGGTCAGGCCGACGGCGCCGGCGCAACGCCATTGCTGGCCCTCGAACCGGTAGTCGACGTGACCGACGATGGCGTTGTCCCCGGCCCGGGCCGACCAGGCGAAGTCGTCCACGTCGAAGGCCGCGCCGCCGCCGGAGACGCCCCCCGGCGCGGGAGCCGGGGCGCAGGCGGCGGCCAGGGCGGCCAGGGCGAGGGCGGGAAGCAACTTGTTCATGGCATCGAATCCTGCGGCGAGCGGCGCGCTCCACAGTCGGTGAACGCGCTGGCTATGGTCAAGGTTTCAGCGTTCGCCGGAGGGCGGCTCGACGCGGCCGCCGCGCTCGCCTAGGGTCCGCCGCCTCCAGTCATGGAACCGCCCATGTCCGTCACCTTCGCCGATATCCAGGCGGCCCAGACCCGCATCGCCGGCCAGGTCGACCGCACCCCCACGCGCTATTCGCGGCGGCTGTCGCAGCTCACCGGGGCGGAGGTCTGGGTCAAGTACGACAACCTGCATTTCACCGGCTCGTTCAAGGAGCGCGGGGCGCTGAACCGGCTGCTGCAGCTGGGCGACGACGAGCGCCGGCGGGGCGTGGTGGCGGCCAGCGCCGGCAACCACGCCCAGGCCCTGGCCTATCACGGCGGCCGGCTGGGCGTGCCGGTGACCATCGTCATGCCCGAGGGCACGCCCTTCGTGAAGATCGACGGCACCCGCGCGCACGGAGCGCGGGTGGTGATCCACGGCCAGGACTTCACCGGCTCGACCGAGGAGGCCCATCGGCAGCGCGACGAGCACGGCTACACCTTCATCTCCGCCTTCGACGATCCGGGCATCGTGGCCGGCCAGGGGGTGTGCGCGCTGGAGCTGCTGGAGGACGCGCCGGAGCTCGAGGCCCTGATCATTCCGGTGGGCGGCGGCGGGCTGATCGCCGGCTGCGCCATCGCGGCCAAGGCCGTGCGGCCGGACATCCGCGTGTTCGGCGTCGAGGCCGCCATGTACCCCTCGTTCACCGCCCGCCGGCGGGGCGAGCCGCCGGTGTGCGGCGGCCAGACGATCGCCGAGGGCATCGCCATCAAGGCGGTCGGCGAGATCCCCTTCGCCCTGGCCGATCCGCTGGTCGAGGACGTGCTGGTGTGCACCGAGGACCAGTTCGAGAAGGGCGTGGCCTTCATGGCGACCCTGGAAAAGACGGTGGCCGAAGGCGCCGGCGCCGGCGGCCTGGCCGCCCTGCTGGCCCAGCCCGAGCGCTTCAGGGGCATGAAGGTCGGCATCGAGCTGACAGGCGGCAACATCGACGCGCGCATGCTGGCGGTGGTGCTGAACCGCGAACTGGTGCGCGAACGGCGGCTGGTGGTGTTCCGCATCGTCAGCGACGACCGCCCGGGGATGCTGGCGAAGATGAGCCGGATCATCGGCGAGGTCGGCGGCAACATCATCGACGTGGTGCACAACCGGCTGGCGCTCGAGGTGCCGGCTAAGGGGGCGGAGTTCGACATCCTGGTCGAGACGCGCGACGGGGCCCACGCGGACGAAATCGGACAGGCCTTGAGGGATGCGGGCTATGCGCTTCGGATGGATTAAGGGCGTGGCGGCGGCGGCCGCCCTGGGCGTGGCGGCCTGCGGCGGCGACGCTTCGGACGACGAGGCCCAGCGCGCCGCGGCCTTCTTCATGCAGAGCAACGCCCGGGCCGAGGGGGTCACAACCCTGCCCTCGGGCCTGCAGTACAAGGTGATCCGCTCGGGTCCCGAGGGCGGCGTCAGCCCCGACGCCAACGACCTGGTGCGGGTCAACTACGAAGGCGCCCTGGCCGACGGCACGGTGTTCGACAGCTCGTTCGAGCGCGGCGCGCCCTATGTGACCACGCCCCAGGACGTGATCGAGGGCTGGAAGGAAGGCCTGCAGCTGATGAGCGTCGGGGACGAATGGATCCTCTATGTGCCGCCGGAGCTGGGCTACGGCGAGCGCGGCGGACCGCCCGTCATCCCCCCGCACGCCGTGCTGGTGTTCCGCGTACAGCTGCTGGACGTGGCGAAGACCCCGGGCGGGGAGGTCACGGCGCGGGGGTAGCGGTCGGCCCCAACCGACCCACGGCCCACGCCGCCGCGTCCCTGACCACCGGGTCCGGGTCGTCCAGCAGGGCCTGGGCGGCAGGGATCAGGGCCGGGTCGGCGCTGTTGCCGATGGCGTACAGGACGTTGCGGACGAAGCGGTTGCGGCCGATGCGCTTGATCGGGCTCTTGGTGAACAGGGCGCGGAAGGCGGCGTCGTCCAGCGCCGCCAGTTCGGCCAGGCGCGGGGCCTCGAATTCGGGGCGGGCGGCCAGGCGCAGCTCATGGCCGGCGCGGGCGAACTTGTTCCAGGGGCAGACGGCGAGGCAGTCGTCGCAGCCGTAGATGCGGCTGCCGGTCGCGGCGCGGAATTCCTCGGGCCACGGACCGGCGAACTCGATGGTCAGGTAGGACAGGCAACGGCGGGCGTCGAGCTGGAACGGGCCGGGGAAGGCGTTGGTCGGACAGGCGTCGAGACAGGCGGTGCAGGTGCCGCAATGTTCGGTCTCGGGCTCATCCGGAGCGTAGGCCTCGGCGGTCAGGATGACGCCGAGGAACAGCCAGTTGCCGTGCTCGCGCGACAGCAGGTTGGTGTGCTTGCCCTGCCAGCCGAGCCCGGCCCGCTGGGCCAGCGGCTTTTCCATCAGCGGCGCGGTGTCGACGAACACCTTGACGTCCTTGCCCGAGCGGGCGGCGACCACGCCGGCCAGCTGTTTCAGGCGGCCCTTGATCAGCTCGTGATAGTCGTCGCCGCGGGCGTAGACCGAAATGTAGCCGGCCGAGCGGTCGGCCAGGGCCGGCAGCGGGTCGTGGTCCGGGCCGTAGTTCAGGCCCAGCACGATGGCGCCCTTGGCCCCGTCCCACATGGCGGTGGGGTGGCTGCGGCGCTCGACCGTGGTTTCCATCCAGCCCATCTCGCCGTGGCGGCCGGCCTCGACGAAGGCGTGCAGCCGCTCGCCGGCGGTCCACGGCGCGGCGGCCGAGGCGAAACGGCAGACGTCGAAGCCGAGCGCGGCGGCGCGGCGGCGGATCGCCTCGCGGGGATCGGCGGACGACAGGGCGGACTCCCGGGAGCGGCTAGAAATCGAGGTCGGTATAATGGGCCGCCGGGGCGACGCCGGGAAGCCGGTCGACCAGCAGCGGCCGGAAGGATGGCCGGCTCTTGATCTTCATGTACCAGGTCTTCAGCGCCGGCCAGTTGGCCCAGGCGACCTCGCCGAAATAGTCCAGCACCGACAGGTGGGCCGCGGCCGCGAAGTCGGCGTGGCTCAGCGAGCCGCCGGCCAGCCAGGCGCGCGCCGCGGCCAGGGCCTCGAGATGCTGCAGGTGGGCGCGCAGGGCCTCGCGCCCCTCGCGCAGGGCGCGCGCCTCGGGCGGCCCCAGGCGCAGCAGGGGCTTCTCCATCCGCTCGTGCAGCAGATAGGCGTCCACCTCGTCGGTGAAGCGCCGCTCGAACCAGTGCAGAAGCCGGCGCGCCTCGCCCCGCTCGTCCGCCTCGCGCCCCAGCAGGGCCGGTCCCGGCGCCAGGTCGTCGATCCGCCCGAGGATGGCGGTCAGGCCGCACAGCACCAGCCGGTCGTCCGGCGCGATTTCTTCCAGCACCGGCGGCATGCCCGACGGGTTGAGGGTCTGCAGCGGGCAGTCCGGCTCCCACGGCCGCACCACCGAGTCGACGAAGGCCAGTCGCGTCTCGCCCAGCGCCAGCCGCGCCGCGCGCGAGGCCGGGTCGAAGGGGAAGTGATGCAGGATGCGCGAGACGCTCATGTCGCCTCCATGGCCCGGCTCCCGTTAAGCCGGCGTTTACTTTGCCGGGGTCGGCGGCACGCTGGTCGGCGGCGGCTCGTCCGCGTCGCCCGGCGTCTCGGCGAAGGCCCCGCCGTGCGGCTCGGCCCGTCCGCGCGGGTCCGGATGGATCAGGATGTCGCTGGCCGGGAAGGCTT
>CAZQBJ010000012.1:0-6014 GCA_964591465.1 uncultured Brevundimonas sp. | reverse complement strand
ACTGCCATGCTGTTGATGTTTTCCGCCATGGTACGGAAGCTGCCGTCGAAGCGGCGCACCCGGTACTCGGCCTCGACCAGAATGGCGTGGGCGGCCTCCAGGGTCAGCTCGGGGTCCAGGTCCACGTGCATCTGGATCAGCAGCACCTGCCCGGTCATCCGGGTGCGCAGCTGGTGCACTCCGCTGATGCGGGGATCGGCCAGCACCCGCTCGACGATCCCGGCGCGGACCGTCTCGTCCGCCTCCCTGTCCAGCAGGTGGTTGGCCGCCTCCTTGAGGATGCCCCAGGCGCCCCAGAACAGCCACACGGCGACCACCAGGCCGGCGGCGGCGTCCAGCCCCGGCGCGCGCAGCCAGGCCCCGGAGGCGACCCCGATCAGCACCACCACCGTGGCCCCCACGTCAGCCGCGTAGTGGGCCCGGTCGCCGGCCACCGCCAGCGAACCGGTGCGCTTCAGCGCCCGGGTCTGCATGAACACCAGGAACAGGGTCAGGGCCAGGGAGACCAGCATCACCCCGACGGCCCAGCCGCCGGCGGTCACCGGCCGCGGGTCGAAGATGCGGCGCACCGCCTCCCATGCGACGAAGGCGGCCGAGGCGAACACCAGCCCCGACTGGACCAGGGCGGCCAGGGCCTCGCCCTTGCCGTGGCCGTAGCGGTGCTCGGCGTCCGGCGGCGCGGCGGCCCAGCGTACGGCGAAGAAGGTGGTCAGGGAGGCCAGCAGGTCCAGGCTGGAGTCGGCCAGCGAGGCCAGCACCGAGACCGAGCCCGAGGCGCCCCAGGCGAACGCCTTGATGCCGATCAGGACCACCGCCACCGCCACCGACAGGGTGGTGATCCGGCGGGTCCAGCGGTGGGATTCCTCAAGCGGTGCGACGGCGGTCAGGGTCATCGCCCCTTGTGGCGCAATAATCCGTGATCAGGCAACACTCGGACCGGTCACGAAATCGCCGCATGGACCGGAAGACATTGTCAACATTGACGCGCTAACCTTGGAGACCATGGACGCTGTGGCTCGAAGCTGGATCCCGCGCAATGAAGCGCTGGCCGCGCTGGGGGTGAAGACCCAGACCCTGTACGCCTATGTCAGCCGCGGGCGGATCGCCGCCCGGCCCGATCCGCAGAACCCGCGCCGCAGCCTTTACGCCGCCGAGGACGTCGCCCGGCTGACCGATCGCAGCGCCCCGGCCAAGCCGCCGCCCCCCGGCGGCGGCGCCGTCGGCCGCGGCGAGGCGGCGGTCGAGTCCTCGATCACCGCGATCTACGATGGACGGCTGTTCTATCGCGGCCATGACGCGGCCGAGCTGTCGCGCACCGCGACCTTCGAGGACGTCGCCCGAATCCTGTGGGACGCCGGTGAGGAAGACCCGTTCGCCGACCTCAAGCCGCGGGTGGACGTCAGCTTCCCCGGCGGGCCGCGCGCGCGGACCTTCGCCTGCCTGGCGCGCCGCGCCGAGGAGGACGCCCCGGCCGCCGGCCGCAGCCCCCGCTCCCTGCGCCGCGAGGCCGCCTCGATCCTGAACGAGCTGGTCGACACCGTCGCCGGCCAGGGCCCGCGACTGCATCTGCACCAGCGCCTGGCGCGCGGCTGGAAGATCACCGAGCGCGACGCCCATCTGGTCCGCCGGGCCCTGGTGCTGGCCGCCGACCACGAGCTGAACGGCGCCATCCTGGCCACCCGGGTGGCCGCCGGCGCCGGCGCCTCCCTGGCCGCCTGCGCCCTGGCTGGCCTTGCGACCCTGTCGGGTCCCGAGCTGGGCGGGCGTCTGTTCCAGGTTTCCGCCTATGTCATCGAGGCCCGCCGCGACGCGCGCGAGGCCGCGCGCCATCACCTGGCCCAGGAAGGCGCCATCCCCGGGTTCGGCAATCCGCTGTACCCGGACGGCGACCCGCGCGCCGCCGCCCTGCTGGACGCCGCCGACCTGCCCGACGACCTGGCCGACATCGTCCGCGTGGGCGAGGCCATGACCGGCCAGGCGCCGTCGTTCGAGCTGGCCCTGGCCCTGGTCGCCCGGCGGCTGGACCTGCCCAAGGACGGTCCGTTCGGCATGCTGGCCGTCGGTCGCACGGCCGGCTGGCTGGCCCATGCGCTGGACCAGGCGGCCTCGGGCTCGCCGATCCGGGCCCGGCTGCGCTATGTCGGCCCCGAACCGGGCGCGGCCTGACGCCGCCGCGCCCCTCCCGCCAGGAACAAGGACCGCCGCATGGGCGAATGGCTGATTGCGCTGCTGCTCGGGATCGTCGAGGGGCTGACCGAATTCATCCCGGTGTCGTCCACCGGCCACCTGCTGCTGATCGGCCACTTCCTCGGCTTCGAGAGCACCGGCAAGACCTTCGAGGTGGTGATCCAGCTGGGCGCGATCCTGGCCATCATCACGGTCTACATCCGCCGCCTGTGGCAACTGGCCACCCGCTGGCCGACCGATCCGCAGGCCCGCCACTTCCTGATCGGCCTGATCGTCGCCTTCGCCCCGGCCGTGGTCGTCGGGGTCCTGATGTACCCGATCATCAAGCAGGTGTTCTTCGAGACCCCGGCCATCGTCTGCGCCTCGCTGATCATCGGCGGGGTGCTGCTGCTGTGGCTGGACCGGCTGAAGCGCATCCCCGTCCATCTGGACGCGGCGCGGTATCCGATGCGGCTCTATCTGCTGATCGGCCTGTTCCAGTGCCTGGCCATGATCCCCGGCGTGTCCCGCTCGGGCGCGACCATCGCCGGGGGCCTGCTGCTGGGGACGGACAAGCGGTCGGCGGCCGAGTTCTCGTTCTTCCTCGCCCTGCCGACCATGGGGGCGGCGGTGGCCTACGACCTGTTCAAGAACCGCGCGGTGCTCGACTTCTCGGACCTCGGCCTGATCGTCGTCGGCTTCCTGGCCGCGATGCTCACCGCCATCGTGGTGGTCAAGGCGGTGCTGGAGTTCGTCACCCGTCACGGCTTCGCGCCGTTCGCCTGGTGGCGCATCGTGGTCGGCTCGGCCGGGCTGATCGGCCTGTGGGCGACCGGCGGCTTCTAGCCGGTCAGGCGGCGTCCCGCACCGCCTCGAAGGCCAGCGGCGGGCTCTCGGCGAACTGGCCGCCGCGCCGGTAGCGCCACAGATAGGCCGGGGCGATCGCCTCCATGCCGGTCGGGGTGACGCCCAGCGCCTCCAGCCCCTCGGCGTCCTCGGCCACCACGTTGTCGCTTTCCAGCTGGATCGCCTGGTCGCGGGTCAGCGGCGGGGTCAGGCCGACGATCGAGGCCAGCCCGGCCACGTCGCCCAGCGCCCGGGCGACCGGGAACGGCACCGGCAGCAGAAGCTTGGTCCGGTTGGTCTCGCGCAGGATGTACTCGAGGATCTCGCGGAAGCTGTAGGTCGCCGGCCCGCCCAGCTCGAAGGTGCGGCCGGCGGTCTGCGGGTCCTCGACCGCACGGGCCACGGCCGCCGCCACATCGGCGACATAGACCGGCTGGAAGCGGGTATGGCCGCCGCCGATCAGCGGCAGGGCCGGGGCGAAGCCGGCCATGGCCGCGAAGCGGTTCAGGAAGCCGTCGCCGGGGCCGAACACGATCGACGGCCGCAGGATGACCGCCGAGGGGACCGCGGCGCGAACGGCCGCCTCGCCCTCGCCCTTGGTCCGGGCGTAGGCCGACTTCGCCTGCGGGTCGGCGCCGATGGCCGAGACATGGACCAGGGTCGAAATGTCGCGGGCCGCGCAGGCCTCGGCGACGTGCCGGGCGCCCTCGACATGGACGTCGGCGAACCGGCGACCGCCGCCCTCGTGCAGGATGCCCACCAGGTTCACCGCCGCCGAGGCGCCCTCGAGGGCGGCCTCGACCGAGCGGCGCGAGCGGATGTCGCAGCGAACGATCTGGATCTGGCCAACATCGCCCAGCGGTTGCAGCGCATAGGCCAGGGTCGGGCGGCGCACGGCCACCCGCACGCGCCAACCGAGGCGGGCCAGGGAGCGCACCACCTGGGCCCCGACAAAGCCGGAGCCGCCGAAGACCGTGACCAGTCGGGTTTGGAAATTCGCCATCGCCATCCATCCGTGGAGCAAGCCGCGTGGGGATAGACGATGGCCCGCGCGGCGGCAACGTGCGGAAGGCCGTTGACCCGCGCAATCGGCTGCCCTAAGTGTCCGCGCCTTCGATCGCTCGCGGTCGGGCCCAGGTGGCGGAATTGGTAGACGCGCTGGCTTCAGGTGCCAGTGGCTTAACGGCCGTGGAGGTTCGAGTCCTCTCCTGGGCACCATTTTTTCAGGCGCTTCCTCGCGGAGGCGCCGATTTTTCGAACGGCGTCGTGTCCCCGGACCGGCGCCGTTCGTGTATCAAGGGCCGGCAGCAGGCCGGAACAGAGCTGACGTGACCAACTACGTGCATGAGGGCGACCTGCCCGACGGACTGGACCTCGGGCCCGAGGTGGCGGTCGATTCGGAGACCATGGGCCTGCGGTTCCGCCGCGATCCGCTGTGCGTGGTCCAGCTGTCGGCCGGCGACGGCGACGCCCACCTGGTGCGGCTGAACCGCTCGACCTACGACTGCCCCAACCTCAAGCGGCTGCTGGCCGACCCGGCGGTGCTGAAGATCTTCCACTTCGGCCGCTTCGACATCGGCATGTTCCAGCTGCACCTGGGGGTCGAGACCCGGCCGGTGTACTGCACCAAGATCGCCTCCAAGCTGGCCCGCACCTACACCGACCGGCACGGGCTGAAGGACGTGGCCCGCGAATTGGTCGGGCTGGAGATGTCCAAGGCCCAGCAGAGCTCCGACTGGGGCGCCGCGACCCTGAGCCCCGACCAGATCGCCTACGCGGCCTCGGACGTGCTGCACCTGCACGCGATCAAGGCCCGGCTGGACGAGATGCTGGCCCGCGAAGGCCGCGCCGAACTGGCCCGCGCCTGCTTCGACTTCCTGCCCATGCGCGCCCGCCTCGATCTCGAAGGCTGGGACGAAACCGACATCTTCGCCCACGCGTGAGCCGATGAGCGATCCCGCCCAGCCCCCCTCGCCCCAGGACCGCATCGAGGCGGATTCGCGGCGCGTGGCCGGCTCGGCGAGTCGCTGGCGGCGGCGCTCGCGGCGGGTGATCCTGCTGCGCCGGGTGCTGCCGATCGGGATCGCCGCGGCGGCCGGCGGGGCCGTGCTGTGGATCGTCGGCCAGTCGATCCTGGCGGGCATCGAGCAGCGGGCCAACCGGGTCAACGAGATCCGCCTGTCGAACCCGATGTTCCACGGCCAGGACGCCCACGGTCGCGCCTTCGTCATCGGGGCCGAGGAGGCCGTCCGCGACAGCCGCACCGGCCTTTACCGGCTCGAGGCGCCGCTGATGCGCATCGAACAGCCGGGCGGCAAGGCGACCGAAATGTCGGCCGGCCGCGGGGTCTACGACGAGGACTCGCGTCAGCTGACGCTGAGCCGGCAGGTGCGGATTTCCGACGACGGGGCCGGCTTCCGCTTCACCGCGCCGCAGGCCGTGGTCGACACCTCGACCGGGGTGATCACCGGCGCCGAGGGCATCCGGGGCGAAGGTCCTCTTGGAACAATCAGCGCTTCGTCATATGCCATTTCCGAACAGGGCGGACGGATCGCGCTCGAGGGACCGGTGCGGGGCACGGCGCGCGCCCGACCGGCGGGGGACAACAACGGATGACGACGATGCGGCGCAATCTCGCAGGCCGGTGGCGGCTTCCTCTTTTCGCGGCGGCCCTGGCCGTCATGGCCGGCCCGCTGGCCAGCGCCCAGATTTCCAGCCAGAGCGGCCAGCCGATCGCCTATTCGGCCGATCGCGGCGAATTCGTCCAGGCCGAGCGTAGGCTGGTGCTCAGCGGCAACGCCGAGCTGCTGCAGGGCCGCAACCGGGTGCGGGCCAACGCCATCACCCTGACCTACGGCGCCGGCGAAGGCGGCGGGGTCGGCGACGTGGACCGCATCGAAGCCTCCGGCGAGGTCTATTTCGTCACCCCCGAACAGGTCGCCCGCGGCGACCGGGCGGTCGTCGACCGCATCGAAGGCCACCGGCGTGTCGAAGCGGATGAA
>CAZQBJ010000011.1:17559-23780 GCA_964591465.1 uncultured Brevundimonas sp. | reverse complement strand
TGCGGTCGCTCATGGAAGGGAAGGTGGAGATTTGAGGCGGCGGGGGCAAGCGTCGGCCGGTCTTCGCCGCTTTGCGGCTTTTCGCCGGGGGATGATGTGGTGGTCGTCCTGAACTGCCGGCTATTTCCGGGCTGACACAGCGTCATCCCCCGGCGGCGCGCAGCGCCGACCGGGGGGACGGCGTCTCGACAGCCGGGCGAAGAGGCGTTTAGCTGGCGGTCCGGGGGAGCCATGCTGATCGCGCTTTTCTTGATGTTGGCGGCGGCGCAGGCCGAGGGCGGCTGGCGGCCTTTGCCGGTGGGGGACAGTTCCGGCTACCGCTGGCGGCTGGCCGTCGATGACGCCGGCGGCGGGGAGGTGCGCCGGGTCGTGCTGCGTTCGCCGCTGGCGCCGACGCGGCACCGGTTCTCGATGGAATTGAGCCCGCAACTGGCCTCGGTGGAGATGACCTCCGAGCTGGCCTGCGCCAGCCAGACCCTGACCGTGCTGGAAGTGCGCGCCTTTGATGCCGCCGGGGTCGAGCGGCGGTCGGTCGTCGTGCCCGAGGACCGCCGCCACGCCGACCAGATTCATCAGGACGCCGCGGCCAGCGCAGCGCTTTACGCGGAACTGTGCCGCGACGCTGCGCCCTTGCCCGGAGGGGTGGAGACCGCGCGCTAGCGAGGGCGCCCCCACCCTGGCCGGTTCGTGGCCGGTCCCTCCTCAGAAGGGGAGGATATCAGCTGCGCGTCCGGCGGGGCGTCACGTACCGTCAGGGGTGCGGCCTCGACGTCCTGTCGGCCAGCCGCTTAACTCGCCCTCTCGACCGCCGGAGCCTCGCCCATGCTGACCGCCCTGACGCTGATCCTGTCGTTCGTCCAGGCCGGGGAGGGCTGGCGGGTGCTCACCTTCCCGGACGAGGTCGGGACCCTCGCCTGGAGGCCGGCGGCGGAGGAGGCGAGCCGGGTGGTGATGCGTCTGGAGAGTCCGGAGCTGGGCTGGGCCGCCGGGGAGATGGACGTTCGGTTCGACTGCGCGGGCCAGACCTTCACCATCGTCTCGGCGCGGGCCTATGACGAGGCGGGGGCGCTGGTCCGCACGGTCCAGCCCCTGCCCGAGCAGCTGCGGGCCGAGCGGCTGTACGCCGGCGACCGGGGCTATGGCGACATCTACGCCGAGCTGTGCCCGGGCGCGGCGCCGCTGCCCGAGCGGCCGGAGACGCCGCCGATCGTCGCGACGCCAGGCGGCTGAGGCCGGCTCAGTCGAGGGTGCGGCGGTAGCGGGCCATGGCCAGGGCGGTGATGGCGCAGACGAAGACGCCCAGGGCCAGCAGGCTCGGCCACTGGGTGGCGACGCCCTCGCCCTTGAGCAGGGCGCCGCGGACCACCCGCAGGTACCAGGTCACCGGCACCGACGCGCCCACGGCCTGGGCCCAGTCGGGCATGCCGCGGAACGGGAACATGAAGCCCGACAGCAGCAGCGACGGCAGGATGTAGAACACCGACATCTGCATGGCCTGCAGCTGGGTGCGGGCCACCGTGGAGAACAGGAAGCCCAGGGCCAGGCTGGCCACGATGAACAGCACCGTGGCGATCGACAGGGCGACCCAGCCGCCGGCCATCGGCACGGCGAACAACAGGCGGGCCAGGACCAGGATCGACACCGTCTGGATCAGCCCGACCAGCACATAGGGGCCCAGCTTGCCGACCATCACCTCCAGCGGCTGGGCGGGGGTGGCCAGCAGCGACTCCATGGTTCCCCGTTCGGTCTCGCGGGTGACCGACAGGGCGGTCAGCATGACCAGGGTCAGCGACAGGATGACGCCCAGCAGGCCCGGCACGATGTTGAAGGCGGTGACCGCCTCGGGGTTGTAGCGGCGGTGGATGACGAACTCGAACGGCGGCGGCCCGCCGGCCCGATGTGCGGCCGCGCCCTTCAGGTCGTGGGCCAGGGCCGTCGCGGGCAGGGTCGCGGCGGCCGCGACGGCGCCGCCGGTGGCCATCGGATCGGTGGCGTCGACCTCCAGCAGGACCGTGGCCTCGTCCCCGCGATGAACCCGGCGGGTGAAGTCGCCGGGGATGGTCAGGGCGAAGATCACCTCGCCGCCGCGGATCAGGCGGTCCAGCTCCTCGGGGGTGCGGGCCTGATGGACGATGCGGAAGTAGTCGGAGTTGTCGACCGCGGCCAGCAGCGAGCGGGCGAGGCCCGAGTCGTCCTGCACCAGCACCGCGGTCGGCAGGTTGCGCGGCTCGCTGTTGATCGCATAGCCGAACAGGATCAGCTGCAGGATCGGCATGGCGAGGATCAGGGCGTAGGTGCCCCGGTCGCGGGTCAGCTGGATGAACTCCTTGGCCATCACCGCCAGGATGCGCATCGCCCAGGCGCCGCGGCTCATTGGAAATTGTCCTCCGAGCGGCCCATCAGGTGGATGAACACGTCCTCCAGCGTTGGGGTGGTGCGGCTCCAGCGGAAGGGCGGCCGCTGGAACGGCTCCAGCGCCCGGGCCAGGGCCTCGTGGTCGGAGCCGGACACGTGCAGCGCCGTGCCGAACGGGGCGGCGGTCTCGACCCCGTCCAGGGCCGCGATCTGCGCCGACAGCCGGTCGACGCCCGGGCCCTCGCCGCGCCAGGTGGCCAGGGCGCTGGCGGCGATGATCTCGTCGGCCGTGCCGCGCGCCATCAGCTCGCCATAGGCGATGTAGGCGATGTCGTGGCAGCGCTCGGCCTCGTCCATGTAGTGGGTCGAGACCAGCACCGTCAGGCCCTGGGCCGCCAGGGCGTGGATCTCGTCCCAGAAGGTGCGGCGGGCCTTCGGGTCGACCCCGGCGGTCGGTTCGTCCAGCAGCAGCAGGGCCGGGTCGTGCAGCGTCGCCGCGGCCAGGGCCAGCCGCTGCTTCCAGCCGCCGGACAGCTTGCCGGCCAGCTGGCGGCGCCGCTCGCCCAGACCCAGCCGCTCCAGCGCGTCGGCGACCCGGCGCCGGCGGCCGTCCAGGTCGTGGACCCGGGCCATGAACTGCAGGTTCTCCTCGATGGTCAGGTCTTCGTAGAGCGAGAATTTCTGCGTCATGTAGCCGGTGCGCCGCTTCACCTCGTCGGCCTGGCGCAGGATGTCCCAGCCCAGCACCGTGCCTTCGCCGCTGTCGGGGGTGAGCAGGCCGCACAGCATGCGCAAGGTGGTGGTCTTGCCCGAGCCGTTGGGGCCGAGGAAGCCGGTGATCCGCCCGGCCGGCGCCTGGATCGAGAAGTCGCGCACGACGTGCCGGTCGCCGAACGACTTGTTCAGCCCGCGGACATCGATGGCCAGCTCAGCCACCGGCCGGCTCCAGCGGCGTCACGTCCACCGGCTGGCCCGGGACCAGCGTCCCGCGCTGCAGCGGCAGGGCCTCGACCAGGAAGACCAGCCGGTCGCGGGCCTCGCGGCTGTAGATCACCGGCGGGGTGAATTCCGGCCGCGGGCTGACGTAGACGATGCGGGCCCGCAGGCCGGCCGGACAGCCGCTGCAGGCGAAGCCGACCTCGCGCCCGACCCGATAGGCGGCCACCTGGGCCTCAGGCACGAAGAAGCGCAGCCGCACCCGGTCAGCCGGCAGCAGGGACAGCACCGGCTGGTTGGCGTTCACCCATTCGCCGGCCTGGTAGAACACCTCCTCGACCCGCGCGTCGGTCGGGGCCGGAGGCGACAGCTCGGCCAGCCGCGCCCCGGCCCCGGCCAGCGCCGCCTCGGCCTGGCGCACCCGCTCGTCGGCGGCGGCGATCTGCTGCTCGCGGGCGCCGAGGGTCGCCGCCTCGAGCCGCTGGCGGACGGCGCGGACCTGGGCGCGGGCGCTGTCGCGGGCCGCGCGGGCGTCGTCCAGCCGCGCCTCGGCGTAGATGCCGCGCTCGACCAGCGGCGCGATGCGGGTGTATTCGGCCTGGGCTTCGCGGGCGCGGGCCTCGGCCGCGGCCAGTTCGGCCTCGATCACCCCCAGCTCGGCCGGCCGCTGACCCTCGCGGGCGTCGCGGGCCATGGCGCGGGCCGCCGCCAGCTCGGCCTCGGCCTGACGGCGTTGGGCGTCGGTCTGGGTCGGATCGACGGCGAACAGGGTCTGGCCCGCCGTCACCTGATCGCCCCGCTGGACCTCGAGCCGGACCAGTTGTCCGGACGCCGGCACGGCCATGTACAGCGGCTCGCCCTCGACATAGCCGGACAGGACCCGCCCGCCGGCGAACCGCGGCGCCAGCAACAGCACCGCCAGCAGGGCCAGGGCGCCCAGCAGCAGCCCGCCGATCAGGATCCTTTGCCGCCCCATGGGCCCTCCTCATGCGCATGCCGCCGCAAGCTCCGGCGCCGGGCCCCCCCTGTCCACATCAGGCCCGGGAAAAGCGCCCGCCGCCGCCTTGCGGCATAGCTTAACGGCAAGCGTCGCCGTGGCGGAACAGGGGTGAAACGAATCAGGACCGAATCACCGACCTCGTCCGATTCGGGGTTTGTTCCCTACAACATGTTGTATCTGTTTGGGTATCGCCGACTAGGCAGTCCGGCGCGATTCGCGGCCTTTCGGACGAGCCGCTTTACCGCGCGGCGGGCGACCGTCTAGGAGACGCCCGACGGCCCCGTAGCTCAGCCGGATAGAGCAAGGCTTTCCTAAAGCAGAGGTCGCAGGTTCGAGTCCTGCCGGGGTCGCCACCCAGCCGTCGCGAGATCAGGACCGGGGGTTCTGCACGAACCGCAACAGGTTCGCGTCGCGGTCCACGACGAAAAAGTCCCGCTCATCGCCCTCTCGCACCTGGGACAGCCGCGGATAGAACGTCTTCCAGTTCATCCGGGTGTCGGCGAAGGCGCGGCGCCAGGCATCCAGGTCGTCGACATAGATGAAGCAGCAGCGGCTGAACCGGACCATGTCGCCGGTGAAATCGATATCGGTCGGTTCGAACAGCAGCTCGACATCGCCGCGACGCAGTCGAACCTCGCGCACGTCCTCGCCGGCGACCAGCGCCGCCTCGGCGGGCGAGACCAGTTCGAATCCGAAGTACCGGTAGAACGTCCAGGTCCGGAGCAGGTCCAGGCTGTAGAGGACGGGAACGGCGAGATCGGGCATCGGCGGGCCATGGCGTTTGGGTATGTCGCGTCGATAGGCGGCGCTCCGGTCCGTGTCACCCGGCCGATCCTGACGAAGGCACGGCGCCGTGAGTTCGGAACAATTCTTCGTGTGCGCGGGTTGTGGTGCGGGATTTCTGGAGGACCCCCCATGAAGATGACTTATCTCGCCCTGGCTTCGGTCGCCGTGCTGGGCCTCGCGGCCTGCGGCGAAAACAACAACCCGGGCCAGTCCGAACCGGTCAATGCGACTCAGGACGCCATGTCGGGGCCCGTGGGCCAGATGTCGGCCGCCACCCTCGGGGCCAACACGGTCGAGGGCTACGTCACCAACGCGGCCATCGGCGACCTGTACGAGATCGAGGCCGGCCGTCTGGCGCTGGAGCGCACCCAGAACGCCCAGGTGCGCGAACTGGCCCAGATGATCGTCGACGATCACACCGCCGCCAGCGAGGCGCTGAAGGGCCTCGCGCCCCAGGCCGCGCCGGACGTGACCGTGCCGACCGAGCTGGACCAGCGCCGCCAGGGCATGATTGACAACCTGCGCGCCGCCAGCGCCGAGGACTTCGACCGGGTCTACATCGACCAGCAGGTCGCGGCCCACAACGAGGCGGTGACCCTGCACCGCGGCTTCTCGGACAACTCCGACGCGCCGCAGCTGGCCCAGCACGCCGCCACGGTGCTGCCGAAGATCGAGGCCCACCTGCAGCACGCCGAGCGCCTGGACGACTGATCGATCCATCGCGTCGATTGCGGAGGGCCGCGGAGGAAACTCCGCGGCCCTTTGTCTTTGCGGGAACCGGTCGCCGCGGCTCCGGTTGTCGCGGCACAGCCATCAGGAGAGTTCAAACGATGACGCAGCATTTCACCGGCTCCGCCGTGGCCGGGGCCGCCGGCTTCGCCATCGGCCTGGCCGCCGCCCACGCGCGCAAGGCGGCCGCTCAGGCCCCCTCGGTCGTCGCCGGCGACTGGGCCGACGCCCTGGCCGCCGAGCACCGGATGGTCGAGGCCCTGTTCGACAAGCTGCTGGCCACCGACGACAGCCAGGGGCGCAAGCGCGCGACCCTGCTGTCGAAGATCGCCTACGCCCTGAACAAGCACGGGATCGCCGAGGAGAACGTGATCTATCCGGAGCTGAGGCAGCGGGCCGGCGAGGAAGAGGCGCG
>CAZQBJ010000011.1:0-17459 GCA_964591465.1 uncultured Brevundimonas sp. | reverse complement strand
CCGCCGAAAGCTGAGCAGTCACCGTTCGTTAACCGCAACGAAACCGCCGCGCGCGAGGGTGCGCGGGATGTCCGGCTCTTGCGCCCGTAAACGCCTGCTGAGGACCTCCGTGGCGTTGACCGCCGCGGGGTCGATGGCGCTCGCTCCGATGCCGGGGGCGCTGGCCCAGCAGGTGGCGCCGATCGCCTCGACCGCCGCGTCGGTGGTCGTCCGCATCGGCCAGAGCGACGGCTTCACCCGCGTCGAGTTCGCCGGGGCCGCCGGGGCCCGGGCCCAGGTGCGCGCCTCCGGCCGCACGGTGCGGGTGCGCATTCCCTCGACCGCCGCGCCGGACGTGGCGCGGCTGACGGTCGATCCCCCCGCCGGGGTGCAGAGCGTGCGCACCCGGGCGGTGGCCGGCGGTCACGAGGTCGAGATCTTCCTGGCCGAGGGCGGCGAGTTTCGCACCGGGCGCGCGGACGGTGCGGTCTATCTCAATCTTTATCCGCCCGTGGCGGCGGGCGAGGCTCCGGTCCGGTCGCCGGTCCCCGCCTCGGGCGTGGTGCCGGTGCGGGCCACGGCCGAGTCCGGAGCCTTGAGTCTGAGCTTCGACTGGGCCGGGCCGGTGGGCGCCGCGGTGTTCCGTCGCGGCGAGGCCGTCTGGGTGGTGTTCGACGCCGCCGCGCGCATGGACCTGAGCGAGGGCGACGACCTGGGCCCGGCGACCGGGGTGCGCTGGGCGGCCGGTCGCGACCACGTGGTGGTGCGCATCGCCGCGCCCGAGGCGCTGCCGGTGGCGGCGTCCGCCAGCGGCTCGACCTGGACGGTCACCGTCGGCGGCGCCGCGCGGGCCGCGTCCGGCGTGGCCCTGGCCCGCGACGACAGCAACGGACCGACCTCGCTGGTCGCCCGCATGGCCGGCGCGACGCGCACCATTTGGCTGACCGACCCGCTGGTCGGCGACCGCTTCGCCGCGGTCACCGCCCTGGGCCCGGCCAAGGGCCTCGGCGCCCGTCGCCAGCTGGTCGGCGTCACCCTGCTGCCTTCGGCGCAGGGGCTCGGCGTCGAGACCACCACCGACGACCTGCGGATCACCCCCGCCGGCGATCTGGTCCGCCTTTCGCGGCCGGCGGGCCTGGACCTGTCGGCGCCGAGCGACCAGCTGGCCGTCGCGCCCGAGCAGCCCAACGCCCCGCAGGCGGCGATCTTCCCGGCCCTGATCCTGAGCGAATGGGGTCAGGTCGGCGACGGCGGCTTCCTGGCCCGCCGGCGGCAGCTGACCGATGCGGCGGCGGTCGAGGCGGGGCAGGGCGACCGGGCCCCGATCGAGGCCCGGCTGGCGCTGGCCCGGTTCCTCGTCGGCAGCCAGCTGAATTACGAGGCGATCGGGGTCATCGACGCCCTGGTGGCCGAGCGGCCGGCCCTGCTGGGCGAGGCCGAGGTGCGGGGCCTGCGCGGCGCCGCCCGGGCCTCGGTCGGCCGGTACGCGGAGGCCCAGGCCGATTTCTCCGGCGCGCCGCTGGCCAACGATCCGTCCACCGCCGTGTGGCAGGGCTATATCGCCGCCCGCCAGAACGACTGGATCACCGCCCGCCGGTCGTTCGCGGCCGGCGCCCGGGCGGTCGAGCGGTTCCCGGCCGACTGGCGCACCCGGTTCGCCGCCGCCCACGCCCAGGCGGCGATCGAGACCGGCGACCTGAACGCCGCCCGCGCCCTTCTGGCCTACGCCTTCAACCAGCAGGCCCCGGCGGCCGAGCAGCTGGCCGCCCGGCTGGTCCAGGCGCGGCTGTTCGAGCTGGAGGGGCAGGTCGACCGGGCGCTGGCCATCTATCGGGCGGTGTCGACAGCCCCGCTGGACGGGCTGGCCACCCCGGCCCGGCTGGCCATGATCAAGATCGAGCGCGGCCGCAACGCCATCGACGACAACGAGGCGATCGCCCGGCTGGAGCCGCTGCGCTGGCGTTGGCGCGGCGACGCCACGGAATTGGCGGTGATCCGCACCCTGGGCGGCATCTATCTGTCGCAGGGGCGCTATCGCGAGGCGCTGGACACTTTGCGCGGGGCCGGGACCCGGCTGCCGGACCTGCCCGAGGCGGTGGAGCTGCAGCGCGACCTGTCGAACGCCTTCCGCGCCCTGTTCCTCGAGGGACGGGCTGACGGCCTCCAGCCGGTCCAGGCCCTGGCCCTGTTCTACGATTTCCGCGACCTGACGCCGGTCGGCGCCGACGGCGACGACATGGTGCGACGCCTGTCGCGCCGGCTGATCGACGTGGACCTGCTGGACCAGGCGGCCGAGCTGCTCAAGCACCAGGTCGACAACCGGCTGGACGGCGTGGCCAAGGCCCAGGTCGCCACCGATCTGGCCACGGTCTATCTGATGAACCGCCAGCCCCAGCAGGCCCTGCAGGCCCTGTGGAGCTCACGCACCACCCTGTTGCCGACGGCGCTCAACGCCGAGCGCCGGGCGCTGGAGGCGCGGGCCCTGGCCGAGCTGGGCCGGTACGACCACGCGCTGGAGCTGCTGGGCGACGATCGCTCGGAGGCGGCCCAGGAGGTGCGGGCCGAGATCTACTGGAAACAGCAGAACTGGGCCGAGGCGGCCGCCCTGTACGAGCGGCGGCTGGGCGAGCGGTGGCGCGAAGCAGGCACGCCGCTGGACGCCACCGAGGAAAGCCGTCTGCTGCGGGCGGGGGTCGGCTATTCGCTGGCCCGCGACGCCGCGGCCCTGGCCCGGCTGTCGCAGCGATACGGCGGGTTCATCGACCAGGCCCGTTCCGCGCGCGCCCTGCGCGTGGCGCTGGAGGGGCTGGACGGCGGCGACGCGGCGGCCGCTGACTTCGCCGGCCTGACGGCGCGGGCCGACACCTTCGCCGGCTGGGTCTCGGGGATGAAGGAAAGCCTGCGCGAACGGGCCGGCGCCGCCACGCCGTCGGCTTGATCAGCCCGCGCCGGCCGCGCGCTGGAAGCTCTCCACCAGCGACCCGGCCACCAGCCGCCAGCCGTCGACCAGCACGAAGAAGATCAGCTTGAACGGCAGGCTGATGATCACCGGCGGCAGCATCATCATGCCCATGCTCATCAGCACCGAGGCGACCACCAGGTCGATGACCAGGAACGGCACGAACAGCAGGAAGCCGATCTCGAAGGCGCGCTTGAGCTCGCTGATCATGAAGGCGGGGGTGACCACCCGCAGCGGCAGATCGGCGGCGCTGGCCGGCGGCTCGATCTGCGACAGACGGGTGAACAGGGCCAGGTCGCCGCTTTCCACCTGGCTGAGCATGAAGGTCTTCACCGGCTCGGAGGCCGCGTCGAAGGCCTGGGGCAGCTCCATCTCCTGGTCGAGCAGCGGCCGGATGCCGGAGTCGTAGGCCGCCTGCCAGGTCGGGGCCATGACGATGGCCGACAGGAACAGCGCCAGCGACACCAGCACGGCGTTCGGCGGGCTCTGCTGCATGCCAAGGGCGGTGCGCAGCAGGCTGAGCACCACCACGATGCGCACGAAGCTCGTCGTCATGATCACGATCGACGGGGCCAGCGACAGCACCGTCATCAGGCCGACCAGCTGGACCACCCGTTCGGTCAGGCCGGCGCCGGTGCCCAGGTCGATGTTGATCGCCGCGCCCGAGGCGGCGTCCTGGGCCAGGGCGGCCAGGGGCCACATCCAGCAGATGGCGGTGGTGGCCAGCGACAGCACGGCCGCGCGACCCAGCTCGGCGCGGGTCGGAATGCGTAAGATGGCGGGACGGGCGACGCTCACGGCTGCAGATCCCGGCGCGGCTCGATCAGCTCGTGGCCCTCGCCCAGCAGGATCAACCGCTCCTCGTCGTCCACCCGCACCAGGACCAGCCGTCGAGCCGGGTCCAGAACCAGGGTCTCGACCACCTTCAGCCGGCGCTCGCCGCGCTCGGCCTGCAGACGCGCCATCAGCTGGGGCGCGTAGCGGCGCACGGTCCAGGCCGCCAGGCCGATCAGCCCGAGAGTGACGGCCAGACCTAGGATCGCCCGCGCGAAATCAAGGAACGACATGAAGACTCCAGCCCCGTTCGGCAGCGCCGATCAGGGGCGGAGATTTAAGGATCGTGGTTAACGCCGCCTTTAAGAAACGCCTCGTTAACCACGCAGGCGGCATTTTCTGCCCATGGCCGTGAACGACATCCCCCTTTTCGCGATGCTGCGCGGGCGCATGTCCTGGCTGACCGAGCGCCAGCGCGTGGTGGCAGAGAACGTGGCGAACGCCGACACGCCGGGCTACGCCGCCCGCGACCTGCGCGCGCCCGAGGATTTCGCCGCCGCCATGCGCAGTCAGACGGCGGGCGTGGGTCTGGCGCGGACGCGGGCGGGGCACATTCCGATGAACACGGCGCCGGCCCCGCGTTTCGAGTCGACCCGATCGCCGGACTCCGAGACCACCCTGGACGGCAACTCGGTGGTGGTCGAGGAGCAGATGCTGAAGATGGCCGAGAGCCGCATGGCCTACGACGCGGCGATCGGATTCTACCAGAAGTCCCTGAGCATGATCCGGATGGCCGCGCGGCCGCCGGGTCGCTGACGTCATGGAAGGCGCGTAAGTCATGCCCGATCCGGTTCCCCCCAGAAACTCCGCCATGGCGGTCGCCGCCTCGGCGTTGAAGGCGCAGCAGTCGCGCATGCGCGTGATCGCGGAGAACATCGCCAACGCTGAGTCGACCGCGCGCACCCCCGGGGGCGAGCCCTACAGGCGCCAGATCCCGGTGTTCGAGACGACCAACATCAACGGGGCCACCGGCGTGGCCCTGGCGGAGGTCCGGCCCGACCAGGGCGACTTCAACATGGAGTACGACCCGTCGCACCCGGCCGCTGACGAGCAGGGCTATGTCCTGCGTCCCAACGTCAACACGATGATCGAGGCGATGGACATGCGCGAGGCACAGCGCGCCTACGAGGCCAATCTGAACGTGATCGAGACGGCGCGCTCGATGGACATGCGCACCCTCGACCTGCTGAAGAAGTAAGGACTAGACGATGAACCCGATGATGGCCGCGCGGGCCTATGCCGCGGTTCAGGGCGGCGCCGCCGCGCCGACGGCGGCCCCGCCGCGAAACGAGGGGCCGGGCTTCTCGGAACTGCTGAGCGACGCCATGGGCGAGGCCGTGCAGGCGTCCCGCGCAGCCGAGGCCCAGATGAGCGCCCAGGTGCAGGGCCGCGCCGAACTGATCGACGTGGTCACCGCGGTGGCCAACGCCGAGGCGTCGCTGGAAACGGTGATGGCCGTGCGCGACCAGGTGATCCAGGCCTATCAGGAGATCATGCGCATGCCGATCTGATCGGCATGACGACAGGTCAGGAATTTTCGGGTTAGGCTCCCCGCTCCGGATATGGAGCGGGGAGCTTTTCTCATGCGTACGTGTCTGCTTGCCGGGGTCGGCGTCATGGTCCTGACCCTGTCCGCCTGTCAGGACCGGGACACGGAGGTGACGGTCGACGCCGAGGCCGCCGTGGCGCCGGACGCGGCGCAGCCAGAGACGCCCGAGATCGTGGAGGCCGCGGGCTTCCGGGTCGAGGACGTGCCCGAGAGCACCGCGACCCTGCCGCCGTTCCCGTTCTTCGACACGCCCGAGGGGCTGACCAGCCGGTTCACCAGCGACGCCGACCGGCACGCGGCCTTCGATATCCAGCACTTCGTCGCCGGCGACCGGATCGTGGCCCAGGAGGGCCGCGTGTTCCACGACGCCTTCGGCCTCGAGCCGCGCACCGGCCGCCGCTACACGGCCGTGGAATTCCACCGCAACTACGAGAACGCCATCCGGGCGCTGGGCGGGATGAAGATCAGCGAGGCGCAGTTCACCGCCCCTGTGGTCGAGGCCTTCGGCGGCCGCGCGGCGGTCGAGGCGCACTACCGCGGCGCCTGCGTCGCCGTCGGCTGCCAGAACGAGAGCTACCTGATCCGGCAAGGCGGCAAGGAATACTGGATCAACGTCTCGACCGGCCGCATTCCGCTGAGCGGCTTCGTTACCGTGCTCGAGCGCCAGGCCATGACCCAGTCCCTGGGTTTGCTGTCGGCCGACGACATGAAGCAGGCGCTGGACGCCGACGGCCGGGTCGCCCTGTACGTCAATTTCGACACCGACCGGGCGACCCTGCGGCCGGACGCGGCCCCGGTGATCACCGAGATCGTCGCCCTGCTGCGGGCCAATCCGCAGCTGCGCCTGTCGGTCGAGGGGCATACCGACGACACCGGCACGGCGACCCGCAACCGGACCCTGTCGGCCGAGCGCGCCGCGGCGGTGCGGGCGGCCCTGATCGCCGAAGGGATCGCCCCGGACCGGCTGACCTCCCAGGGCTTCGGCTCGAGCCGGCCGCTGGCGGCCAACGACAGCGACGCCAACCGGGCGCGCAACCGGCGGGTGGAGCTGGTGCGGATCGACTGATCAGCCGCGGGCGAGCTTGAGGAATTCCTCACGCGTGCGGGGGTCCTCGCGGACCACGCCGATCAGATGGCTGGTCGTCAGGGTGGCGCCCGGGGCGTTGACGCCGCGCATGGTCATGCAGCTGTGCTCGGCCTCGATGACCACGCCGACTCCGGCCGGTCGCAGCACCTCGTGAATCGCCGTGGCGATCTCGGCGGTCATCTTTTCCTGGATCTGCAGGCGGCGGGCGTAGCCGCGCACCACCCGGGCCAGCTTGGAGATGCCGACCACTCGGTCGGTCGGCAGATAGCCGACATGGGCCCGGCCGATGACCGGCAGCATGTGGTGCTCGCAGGTGCTGACGAAGCGGATGTCCTTGAGCACGACCAGTTCGTCGTACCCGCCGACCTCCTCGAAGGTGCGCTCCAGGTATTCGCGCGGATCGACCGCGTAGCCGGCGTAGAGCTCGCGATAGCTGCGGACCACGCGGCCGGGCGTGTCGGCCAGCCCCTCGCGGTTGGGGTTGTCGCCGGCCCAGCGGATCAGGGTGCGGACGGCGGCCTCGGCCTCGGCCTCACTCGGGCGGTCGGTGCACGGGGCGCGTCCGCCGCGGCGGGGCAGGGGCGTGCCGGCGACGCGCGCCAGCGCCTCGCGCTCGACCCAGCTGCCGTCGCAGTCGTCGTCGGAAGGATCAGGAATGTCGTTCATGTCCCCTCATAGCCGCCCCGGGCCGCGAAGGGGAGCCGGGGTCAGATGATCGGCTGGGCCTTGTCGCGAATCCACTGCGACAGAAGCCACTTCTCGCCCGCGGTCGGCGGCTGTCCGGCGTGCAGGGTGCGCCGGTCCGGGCGACCGTCCGGGTCGACGTTGAAGAACAGCAGGGCGTCGCCCTTGTTCGCCTTGAGGCTCCAGTCCAGGTCGGGAAAGGCGGTCTCGCCGCCTTCGTAGCCATCGTTCAGATAGACCAGGAAGGTGGCGACCCTCTGACCCTGCAGGGCCAGGGCCTGGGCGAGGCCCGGCGCCTCGGGGTTGAGGAAGTCGAAGTGCGGCTCGTACCGCTGGCCGACCTCGTAGCGCAGGACGTTGAACGGCTCGAACGTGACCGGGTCCAGGCCGGCGGCCGCGGCCATGCGGGCGCGCACCAGCATCAGCACCACGTCGGCGTCCAGCAGGCTGAAGCCCGCGCCGCTGCTGGTGCGCATGGCGTCTTGCCGGCGACCGCCCTTCTCCGCGTCATAGACCCGGCCCGGCGCCAGGCGGGACGCGGCGCGCGAGGACACCCAGTCGCACACCTCGGGGGTGGTGAAGGCCTCGAACACCCGCACGCGCGGCTGTTCGAAGATCACCTTGGGGGCCGGCGGCGCCAGCCAATGGGCCAGAGGGACGCTGTCACGCAGGCGTTTCCATGCGTCCGCCGGCGGATGAGCGGTCCGGGCGGCGGCCGCGGCGTCGGCATCGACGGCCAGCAGGATCAGTTGGTTGCGCGCCGACGCGTCGCCGCGCTCGGCGGCGGTCTGCAGCCAGTCCAGCGCCTCGCTCCAGTTCTGTCGCCGGCCGATGCCCAGGCCGGTGAGCACCGCGACCCGCGACGCCGCCTCGGCGCCGCCGGCCTCTGCCGCGCGCCCCAGCAGGGCGGCGCCCTCGGCCGGCTGGAACGGCGCGGCTCGCCCGACCAGCAGCCGGGCGCCGAGCCAGGTCATGGCCGCGACATGGCCGCCCGAGGCCGCCCGGTGCAGCCAGGAGACGGCCACGTCGTGGCGCCCCTCCCGGTCGAACAGTCGGGCCAGCTGAAGCTGGGCGTCGCCGTCACCGGCGGTGGCCCGGCGGTGAATCTCTTGAGCCGTCACAGTCGTCATGGGCCGAGCCATAGCACCCCGGCGCGACGCGGTGGAGCCGGCATTTCGCGCCGGTCGTAGGTCTTCGTTAACCACGATGCGGGCAGTTTCTGCCTAGTTTCGACAGCGGGATTTTCCATGAGTGGCGCGGAAGTTCTGGACGTGGGGCGCGATGCGCTTTGGCTGACCATTCAGCTGTGCGCGCCGATCCTGATCGTCGGCCTGGTGGTCGGGGTGGTCATCGGCCTGTTCCAGGCCCTGACCCAGATCCAGGAAGCGACCCTGATCTTCGCGCCGAAGATCCTGGCGATTTTCGTGGCCCTGCTGCTGTTCATGCCGTTGATGGGCGCGCTGCTGGGCAATTTCATGCAGCAGATCGCCGGCCGCATCGCGGGCATGTAGGGGCGTGGAGCCCTACGCCACCGCCGACCAGGTCTGGGCCGGAGCCCTGATCTTCGCGCGGGTCGGCGCGATCCTCATGCTGATCCCCGGCATCGGCGACGCCTATGTGCCGCCGCGCATCCGGCTGTCGCTGGCCCTGGTCGTGTCGATCGCCCTGGCCCCGGTGGTGTCCGGCGCCCTGCCGGGCCTGCCGGCGACCATCGGCGGGACCTTCGGCTGGGTGATCCGCGAGGTCATCACCGGTCTGATGATCGGGGCCCTGCTGCGCATCATGCTGTCGTCGCTGGCGGTCGCCGGCGAGGTGGTGTCGATGCAGATCACCCTCGGCTTCGCGCAGACGGCCAATCCGCTGCAGGCCCAGCCCGGGACCACCCTGGCGGCGTTCCTGACCCTGCTGGGGGTAACGCTGCTGTTCGCCACCAACACCCACCACCTGTTCATCGCCGGCATCGTCGGCAGCTACGAGCTGATTGCCCCGGCGCGGCCGCTGCTGCTGAACGACTTCGCGTCGGTCGCCGTGCGCACCGTGGCCGACAGCTTCACCCTCGGGGTGCAGCTGGCGGCGCCGGTGCTGGTCTTCGCCCTGATCTTCAACCTGGCCTCGGGGATGGTCGCCCGGGTGATGCCGCAGTTCCAGATCTTCTTCGCCTCCGCCCCCCTCAGCGTGCTGCTTGGGCTGTCGGTCTTCGCCCTGAGCATCGGGGTGATCGGCAGCGTGTTCATCAGCGAGTACCGCCAGGTCGCCCGCGTGTTCGCCGGAGGCGCCGGTGGCTGAGGAAGAGGACAAGTCGTCCAAGACAGAAGAGGCGACCCCGCGAAAACTCGACGAGGCCCGAAAGAAGGGCGACGTCGCGCGGACCCCGGACCTGCCGGCGTGGCTGTCGCTGATGGGAGCGGTGACCGTGCTGATGGTCGGCGGTTCGTGGTTCGCCACCCGGCTGGCCGAGGCGCTGGTTCCCTTCGTCGCCTCGCCCCACGCGCTGACCGATTCGCTGGCCACCGGCGGCGGGCTGGAGATCGGGCGCTACGCCCTGATGGCGACCGCGCCCCTGCTGGGGGCGGTGATGTTCGCCACCATCGTGGGCGGCGCCGGCGGCAACCTGATCCAGAGCGGGCTGATCTGGACCACCGAAAAGATGAAGCCGAAGCTGTCGAAGATCTCGCCGCTGCAGGGCTTCAAGCGGATTTACGGGCCGGACGGCCTGGTCCAGTTCCTCAAGACCTTCCTCAAGCTGTCGGCCACGGTGATCATCGCCTGGCTGGTGCTGAAGTCGCACACGCGCGAGCTGGAAACCCTGGCCGCGATGAGCCCGGCGGCGATCCTGCCGTTCGTGCGCGATCTGGCCCTCAGCCTGATGATCGGCATGCTGGCCTTTCTCGGCGTAACCGCCGGGGCCGACTGGATCTGGCAGAAGTTCCGCTTCGCCCAGCGGATGAAGATGAGCCGGCATGAGCTGAAGGAAGACTTCAAGCAGTCCGAGGGCGATCCGCACGTCAAGGCGCGGCTCAAGCAGATCCGGGCCGAGCGGTCGCGCCAGCGGATGATGGCCAATGTGCCCAAGGCCACCGTGATCGTGACCAACCCGACGCACTATTCGGTGGCGCTGCGTTACGAGGCGGGCGAGACTCCGGCGCCGGTCTGCGTGGCCAAGGGGGTCGACTCCCTGGCGCTGCGCATCCGGGAGGTGGCTCGCGAGCACGGCGTGCCGATCGTCGAGGACGTGCCGCTGGCCCGGGCGCTGTACGCCGCGGTGGATGTCGACCAGACCATTCCGGCCGAACATTTCGCCGCCGCCGCCCGGATCATCGGGTTCGTGCTGAGCAGCCGGCAGCGGCGGACGGCCGGAGCGGAGTAGGGTGGATGTCTGACACGGGGGGCGCGGCGGCGATGGACAGGACGCTGAAAAACGCGATGGAGCCCTGGCTGGCGGGCGCGGGGGCCTTTCTGTTCGTCATCGCGGCGGCGGCGGCCGCCTATCCGGCGTTTCGCGCCGATCCGTTCAGCGGGCCGGGGGTGCTGCTTATCCTGGGCCTGGCCGTGGTGTCCCTGATGGGGGTGCTGGCCTTCGGCCGCATCGAGGCCGGCGGCCGCACCCGCGACGAGGCCGGCGAGCTGCTTGGCGCCCTGGCCGAGCCGGCGGCGCTGGCGTCGTCGCGCGGCAAGGTGCTGGTCGCCAATGCGGCGTGGCGCGAGGCCGGAGGTCCGGCCGGGCGGCTGCCCGGCGGTCGCGACGCCCAGGCCCTGTATGTCGCGATCAGCCAGGCCCGGGCGGACGGGCAGGGGCGATTCAAGCTGGCGATGGGCGGGGCCGCGACAGAGGTCGTCGTCAGCCCGGCCGGCGACGGCCGGTTCCTGGTGCGCGCCCTCCCCGAGCCTCAGGCCGTCGAGGCGGCGGAAACCGAGGTCCTGACTCCGGCGGCCGAACCGGTCACCGCGGCCGACGCCCGGGCCATGGCCGCCGGCGCGCCGTTCGGCTCGGCGGTGATCTCGGGGCCCGACCTGTTCGCCGGCGCGATGACCGAGCCGAACGAGGCCGTGGCGCTGCTGACGGGTCCGGCGGCGGCGGACGACGCCCCGTTCGGCGATCTGTTCGATCCGGCCAGCCTGCCGGCGGCGCGGGCCAAGCTGGCGGCCGGCTCGTTCGGTCCGATCGAGCTGACGCCCAGGGCCCATCCGGACCGGATGCTTCACCTTTATGTCGCGCCCGAGGGCGGGGCCTGCCGGGTGTGGCTCTTCGACGTCTCGGCCCAGAAGTCGATGGAGCTGCAGCTGTCGCAAGCGCAGAAAATGCAGGCGGTCGGCCAGCTGGCCGGCGGCGTGGCGCACGACTTCAACAACCTCCTGACCGCCATCCAATTCCAGCTGGACGCCCTGTTGCAGCGGCATCCGGTCGGCGATCCGTCCTACGAGGGGCTGAACGAAATCCGCCAGACCGCCACCCGCGCGGCCGATCTGGTGCGCAAACTGCTGGCCTTCTCGCGCAAGCAGACCGTTCGCCGCGAACGGCTGGAGCTGGGCGAGCTGATCTCGGAGTTCGAGGTGCTGTTGAGGCGCCTGCTGCGCGAGGACGTGAGGCTGGAGACCGAGTACGGCCGCGACCTGCCGGTGGTGCTGGCCGACAAGAGCCAGCTGGAGACCGCGGTGATGAACCTGGCGGTCAATGCGCGCGACGCCGTGCGCGGAGTGGTCGAGCCGGGGGCCGGGGTGGTCCGCATCCGCACCGAACGGCTGTCGGCCGAGGAGGCCGAGGCGCTGGTCTGGGCGGCGGCGCCGGAGGGCGGCGCTGCCCTGATCGAGGTGTCCGACACCGGGCCGGGCGTGCCGGCCGGGCTGCTCGACAAGATCTTCGAGCCGTTCTTCACCACCAAGGCGGTCGGCGAAGGCACCGGCATGGGCCTGGCCACGGTGTACGGCATCGTGCAGCAGGCCGGGGGCCACATCACGGTGACCAATCTGGAAGGGGCCGGCGCGGCGTTCCGCGTGTTCCTGCCGCCGGCCACGGCCGAGGAAATCGACGCGGAGCTGGCCCCGGCGGTCAAGGCCAAGGCCGCGCCGCGCGACCTGTCCGGCGCGGGGCGCATCCTGTTCGTCGAGGACGAGGCGGCGGTGCGCGGCATCGCCGCCAAGCTGCTGCGCCAGCGCGGTTACGAGGTGATCGAGGCGGCGGACGGCGAGGAGGCCCTGGTGCTGGCCGAGGAGCACGCCGGGACCATCGACATGCTGATCTCCGACGTGATCATGCCCGGGCTGGACGGGCCGTCCCTGCTGAAGAAGGCCCGGCCGTTCCTGGGCGACGCCCCGGTGATGTTCATCTCCGGCTACGCCGAGAGCGACTTTTCGGACCTGCTGCAGGACGAGTCGAATGTGTCCTTCCTGCCCAAGCCGCTGGACATCAAGACCCTGGCCGAACGGGTCAAGCAGGAGCTGCGAGCCGACTGAGCGGCCTATTTGCCGCCGCGCCGGCCGCCGCCGCGCCGACCGCGGTCGTCATGCCGGTCGCGGCGGTGGTCGCCCCGGCGCTCCGCCTGACGCGGCGGCGCGACATAGACCGGCGCGACATAGACCGGCTGGGCGTACGGATCGTACCCGCCGTAGGCGCAGTGGGCCGGCGGATAGGCGTAGCCGTGCCCGTGGTTGTAACAGTCCTCGGCCAGCTCATAGGCCAGGGCGTCGGTGAACAGGGCCAGATTGTCGAGGAATTCCGGATCGGTGACGCAGCCGGACAGGCCGGCGGCGCCGATCAGCGCGGCAAGGGACGCCCCGAGGCGTCTGATGATCGGTCTGGACATGAGCCCTCCTTCCCCCGGGGGCATCGGAGCCCGGGAAGTCGAGGCGCGCGACCCACGATATCTGACGATCCTCACTTGCCCGCGCGAACCGGACTTGCGAGCCTCGCGCCGTCCATCGGGGAGTTCGCCAATGATTGATCGCCGCCGCCTGCTGATGTCCGCTGTCGCCGGGGGCGCGCTGGCCGCGCTGCCGGCCGTCGCCCGGACCGACGCTGACGCCCGCCTCGACGCGCTGATGGCGCGCCGGTTCGAGGAGGGGCTGGAGCGGTCGCCCGAGCGCGCCACCAGCCTGGGCCTCGACCGCGGCGACAAGGCCTGGCTGGCCTCGCGCCTGACCGACGCCAGTCCCGAGGCCCGGGCCGAGAACCGCGCCCGCGTCCGCCGGGAATGGGAAGAGCTGCAGGCCTTCGACGTCTCGAGCCTGAGCCCCGCCGGGCAGATCAACTATGCGATCGCCAGCTTCAGCAGCGAGACCGCCGCGGCCGGCGCCCGGTTCGACTACGGCTCGGGCATCGGCCGGCCCGGCCCCTATGTCGTCAACCAGCTGGCCGGGGCCTATTTCAACACGCCGGATTTCCTGGCCAACCAGCATCGGGTCGAGGACGCCGCGGGCGCGGACGCCTATCTGGCGCGGCTCGAAGCCTTCGCCGCCACCCTGGATCACGAGACCGACCGCATCCGCCAGGACGCCGCCCTGGGCGTGCAGCCGCCGGTGGTGGTGCTGAACAAGACCATCAGCCAGCTCGAGGCGCTGCGCGACACGCCCACGGGCCAGACCACCCTGGTCGCCGCCCTGGCGCGCAAGGCCGGCGCCCTGGGCCTGGACGGTTACGGGGATCGGGCCGCGGCGCTCGTGGACCAGCAGGTCAAGCCGGCGCTGGACCGCCAGCTGGCGGCCCTGGTCGCCCTGCGCCCGACCGCCAGCGAGGACGCCGGCGTCTGGCGCTTGCCCGATGGCGCGGCCTTCTACGCCCAGGGCCTGAGGGCCAACACCACCACGACCCTGAGCGCCGACGAAATCCACCGGATGGGCCTGGAGCAGGTGGCGGAAATCTCGGCCGAGATCGATCCGCTGCTGCGTCAGGTCGGCCTGACCGAGGGCACGGTCGGCGAACGGGTGGCGGCGCTGAACAACGATCCGCGATACCTGTGGCCCAACACCGACGAGGGGCGCGAACAGCTGCTGGCCTCGCTCAACGCCCAGGTGGCGGCGCTGGAGCCGCTGCTGCCGCGGGTGTTCAGGACCCTGCCCCGCTCGGGCGTCGAAATCCGCCGCGTGCCGGTGGAGATCCAGACCGGGGCGCCGGGCGGCTACTATCAGGGGCCGCCGCTGGATGGCTCGCGGCCGGGCGCCTATTACATCAACCTGCGCGACACGGCGAACTGGCCGAAATTCGCCCTGCCGACCCTGACCTATCACGAGGCCTCGCCGGGCCATCACCTGCAGGTGGCCCTGCAACGCGAGGCGGCGGACCTGCCGGCCTGGCGACGGGCCGGCGGCTTCTCGGCCTTCAACGAGGGATGGGCGCTGTACGCCGAGAGCGTGGCGGCGGACGACCTGGACGTCTACGCCGACGATCCGGTCGGCCGGATCGGATTCCTTCTGTCGTACCTGTTCCGCGCCACCCGGCTGGTGGTCGACACCGGCCTGCACCACGAACGGTGGAGCCGGCAGCAGGCGATCGACTACATGGTCGCCCAGGGGGTCAAGCCGCCGAACGCCGCCCAGAGCGAGATCGACCGCTACTGCGTGATGCCGGGGCAGGCGTGCGCCTACAAGGTGGGCCACACGGTGATCGCCCGCCTGCGCCGCCAGGCGGAGGCGCATGCGGATTTCGACCTGCGCGATTTCCATGACGCGGTGCTGCGCA
The DNA here is from genome assembly GCA_964591465.1 of uncultured Brevundimonas sp. Classification (GTDB taxonomy): domain Bacteria; phylum Pseudomonadota; class Alphaproteobacteria; order Caulobacterales; family Caulobacteraceae; genus Brevundimonas. Next base: position 2,695 of record CAZQBJ010000011.1, on the reverse strand, counting down.
ACGGCTCGGTTCCGCTTGCCGTGCTGGAGCGGCTGGTCGCGGCCTGAGGGCGGGCGGACATGACCGCTTTGTAATGCGGTCGCCGCTTGCGGGCCGGCGCGGTTTGGGTCCCACTGTCCCGTCGCAAGCTGGGGAGGGCTCCGCCATGATCGATCGCCGCAAACTTCTGTTGTCCGCCGCCGCCGGGGCGACGCTGGCCGCCGGCGGGCCGGCGCTGGCCCAGGGCGCGGCCGCCGCCTCGACCAATCCGCAGGCCGCGGCGCTGAACGCCCTGTTCGACAAGATCTTCAACGAGGTCCTGCTGACCTCGCCCGAGCTGCTGACCATGCTGGGCATGGACAAGGGGCCGATGGCTCCGATGAAGGCGCGGCTGGACGACCGTTCGAGCGCCAAGATCGAGGCCGACAAAGCCGAGTTCCGGGGCTTCATGGCCGAGCTGGACGCCATCGACCGGTCGGCGCTCGAGGGCATGGACGCGGTCAATTACGACACCCTGCGGTTCTTCGGCGACACGGTGATGAGCGGCCATCGCTTCGCCTACGGCGGCGGGTTCTCGCCCTCGCCCTACACGGTCAGCCAGCTGGGCGGATCCTACTCCGGCGTGCCGGACTTCCTCGACACCCAGCACTCGATCGAGACGACGGAGGACGCCGAGGCCTATCTGTCGCGCCTGGCCGCCTTCCCGACCGCGCTGGACCAGGAAACCGAGCGCATGCTGGCCGAGTTCGCCGCCGGCGCCACGCCGCCGGACTTCGTCATCGAGAAGACCCTGACCCAGATGGCGGCCCTGCTGGAGGCGGCCCCGGGCGAGTCGGTGATGACCACCTCGGTGGCCCGCCGCGCGGCGGAGCATGGCCTGGCCGGCGACTGGGCCGCGCGCGCCGAGCAGATCGTCAGCTCGCAGGTCTATCCGGCCCTGCAACGCCAGGCCGACGCCCTGCGGGCCCAGCTGCCGACGGCGGTGCATGACGCCGGCGTGTGGCGTCTGCCCGACGGCGACGCCTATTACGAATTCGGCATCCGCTACTACACGACCACGACCCTGACGGGCGACGAGATCCACGAGATGGGTCTGGAGCAGGTCGCCCAGCTGTCGGCGCGCGCCGACGAGCTGCTGCGCGCCCAGGGCATGACCCAGGGCACGGTCGGCGAGCGCATCGCCGCCCTCGCCCAGGAGCCGCGCTTCGTCTACCCCAACACCGACGAGGCCAAGGAAGAGCTGCTGGCCGACCTGAACGCCCAGATCGTGGCCATGCAGGCGCGGCTGCCCGAATATTTCGGCCGCCTGCCGCAGGCGCCGGTCGAGGTGCGCCGGGTGCCCGCCTTCATCGAGGCCGGCGCGCCGGGCGGCTATTACCAGCCGCCGGCGCTGGATGGCTCGCGGCCGGGGGCCTACTACATCAACCTGCGCGACACGGCCGAATGGCCGCGCTGGTCGCTGCCCACCCTGACCTATCACGAGGCCACCCCCGGCCATCACCACCAGATCGCCCTGGCCCAGGAGGCCGAGGGCATTCCGGTTCTGCGCAAGGTGCTGGGCTTCTCGGCCTATTCGGAGGGCTGGGGTCTGTACGCCGAGCAGCTGGCCGACGAGATGGGCGTCTACGAGAACGACCCGTTCGGCCAGATCGGCTATTTGCAGTCGTTCCTGTTCCGGGCGGCGCGTCTGGTCGTCGACTCGGGCCTGCACGCCAAGCGCTGGAGCCGCGAGCAGGGCATCCGCTACATGGTCGACACCCTGGGCGACAAGGAATCCACCATCACCACCGAGGTCGAGCGCTACGCCGTCTGGCCGGGCCAGGCGTCGAGCTACAAGGTCGGCCAGACGGTGTGGGACCGCATCCGCAGCGAGTCCATGGCCGCCCTGGGCGACCGGTTCGACATCAGGGGTTTCCACGACACGGGCCTGGCGGCCGGCGCCATTCCGCTGGCGGTGCTGGAGCGGGTGATGCGCGACTGGACCGCGGCCCAGCTGGCCTGAGGCGTCAGATCCGCGACAGCAGGTCGTCCTCGCGCGGCGGCTCTTCGGAGCCGCGATCCTCCACCAGGGTCGCGGTTTCCGGCCGCGCAGGCCGCACGCCGGCATGGTCCTGTTCGACATAGGCGCGCATGACCCGCAGGTCGTCGGCGATGCGGAAGGCCGCGACATAAAGCTCGCAGAACGACCGCCAGACCAGGGCCCCGGCGGCCAGGCCGAGGAAGCCGATGACCAGGGTGGGCAGGGCGAGAATCCAGCCCATCATGCCCGGCTCGCGCAGGGCCACGCCCACGGCCGCGCCGACCACCGAGAAGCCGAGCAGCACGAGGATGGCCAGGCCGGCCCAGTAGATCAGGTGGATGACCGGGCCGGTCAGCAGCCGGTCGAAGGTCAGCAGGTCCCACATCAGTTCGGCCGGGGACGTATCCCGGAACGCCTGAAATGACTGGCGGCTCATCTTGGGTCGGCGTGCCATGGTCCTCGCTCCGCAGGCGAACACCAACGAGCTATCAGCGGCTTGGGTTCAGCGCAACGGCGCGCGGGCGCCCCGGGCTTTGCACCCGACCGGCCGGTCGCTATACCCGCGCCGACGTCTTCCTTCCCCCTTTTCCAAGAGGCTGAGCTCCATGGCCAAGATCAAGGTCGCCAATCCGATCGTGGACATCGACGGCGACGAGATGACCCGCATCATCTGGCAGATGATCAAGGACAAGCTGA
>CAZQBJ010000010.1:0-24390 GCA_964591465.1 uncultured Brevundimonas sp. | reverse complement strand
GGCCGCAAGGCCGGCCGCGGCTTCTACGACTACCGCGGCGAAACCCCGGTCCCGACGCGATGAGCCTGCTGGACCAGGCCACGGTGGCCAACCTGCCCGGCCAGGCGCCGGTGCGCTGGCGCGGCCCCGCCCCCCTGTGGGTGACGGTCGCCTGCCTGGTGGGGATCGGCTGGCCGCCGCTGTGGGCCACCTTCTACCTGCTGCCGCCCAAGACCTGGGTGGTGGCGCTGGACATGGACTGGCGGCTGATCGCCCTCGCCTGCGCGGTGATCGCGGTGCCTGGGGCGGTGGTGCTGCTGGCCCGCGAGCGGCGTCGCGAGCGGCGCCCGCAGACCCGGCTGGGCGTGGTCTGGCGCTTCCTGCTGTACGGCGCCCTGGCGGCGGCGGCGGTGCAGGTGCTGATCACCCTGGCGGTGATGATCGACGGCTGGACCGCGGCCGGCGCCCTCGGCGAACAGCTGGGCGCCACCGAGACGGTGGTGCTGATCTACGGCGTTCTGGGACTGCCCTTCGCGCTGATGGTCGGCATCAGCTACGCCCTGTGGGCCGGGCTGGCCGTGGCCCTGATCGCCTTCGCCCCACGGCCGCCGAAGGTGCGCCCGCGGCTGGGGCTGCTCGACGGCTGAGCCTTGCGGCGGCGAAAATCGTTGCGCCCGAGCGCCGATCGCGGGATTCCTGCCGGCCTGACGAGGGGGACATCGCCAATGACCGCAGCACCGACGCCTGACGCCGCGCCCGCGCTTCATCCTGTTCGCGCCGCCGAGCGGCTGTTCAGCCTCGATGTGATCCGCGGCTTCGCGGTGCTGGGCATCCTGGCGGTCAACGCGGTCAGCTTCGCCATGCCGTGGGAGGTCATGGTCAATCCGACCCTCCAGCCCGGCGGCTTCGAGGGCGAGGCGGTGACCGCCTGGCAGGCGATGTACGTGTTCTTCCAGGACAAGATGCGCACCCTGTTCTCGATGCTGTTCGGGGCCTCGATCTTCCTGATCGGGGGCGAGCGGTCGGACGCGGCGCGGGGCAAGCTGCTGCGCCGGCGACTGTTCTGGCTGGCGGTGTTCGGCCTGGTCCACGGCCTGGCCTTCTGGTTCGGCGACATCCTGCTGCTGTACGCCTGGAGCGGGCTGTTCGTGATGCTGGTCCGCTCGTGGAGCGCGCGTCGGCTGCTGATCGTCGGGGTGCTGATCAATCTGCTGTGCGCGGCGCTGTACGCCGGCGCCATGCTGTCGCTGAACTTCGCCCCGCCGGAGATCATGGAAGAGGTGATGGCCGACGCCGGCTGGCGCATTGCGCCCGAGCAGCTGGCCGCCTCGATCGAGGCCATGCGCGGCGACGCGCTGTCGACCACCCTGGCCCAGGCCGGCCGCTGGGTGGCGGTGGTCCCGGCCATGCTGATCTTCTTCCTGCCGGCGACGGCGGCCCTGATGATGATCGGCATGGGGCTGTTCAAGGCCGGCTATCTGTCGGGTCGGGCCCCGGCCTGGGTGTACGGCCTGTTCGTGGCGCTGGGCGCCGGGGCGGGGTGGCTGATCTGGCGCGAGGCGGTCGGATTCGCCGCCGCCGATTTCCCGTTCGTCGAGATGATGGCCCGGCCGGCCAACACCTTCCTCGCGCCGCTCGTGTCGCTGGCCTACGCGGGCCTGCTGGTGCTGATGGCCCGCTACGGGCTGAAGCTGATCCTGTTCCCGCTGGCGCGGGCCGGGCAGATGGCCTTCACCAACTACCTGACCCAGACCCTGATCATGACCACCCTGTTCTACGGCGGGCGCGGCCTGGGCTGGTACGGCCAGGTCGGCTGGCCCGAGCTGTGGGGCGTGGTCGCCGCGGTCTGGCTGGCCCAGTTGGTCTGGTCGCCGCTGTGGCTGGCGCGGTTCGAGATGGGGCCGATCGAGTGGGTCTGGCGCTCGCTGACCTACGGCCGGCCGGTGCGGCTGACGCGGGTCCGGGCGGCCGGCTGATTGCGGCGCGCCCGGCGATGGCTTAAGCGCCGGGCATGGCCGACGACACCCAGACCTTCCGCCCCGAGGCGCGCGCGCCGCGCGGTTTCATCGACAAGCGCGGCGCCGAGCTGATCGCCGAACGCCGCATCGTGCAGGCGGTTTCGGCGGTGTACGAACGCTGGGGCTTCGAGCCGCTGGACACCCCGGCGTTCGAATACGCCGACGCCCTGGGCAAGTTCCTGCCGGACTCCGACCGCCCGAACGAGGGCGTGTTCGCCCTGCAGGACGATCCGGACGCCGAGGGGGGCGGCGACTGGATGGCGCTGCGCTACGACCTGACCGCGCCGCTCGCCAGGTTCGCCGCCCAGAACTGGGAGACCCTGCCCAAGCCGTTCCGCCGCTACGCCTTCGGTCCGGTCTGGCGCAACGAGAAGCCGGGGCCCGGCCGCTATCGCGAGTTCGTCCAGTGCGACGCCGACACGGTCGGCTCGGACCGCCCCGAGGCCGACGCCGAGATCGTGGCCATGGCCGTCGAGGGTCTGCAGGCCGCCGGCCTGCCCGAGGGCGCGGCGGTGGTGAAGATCAACAATCGCAAGCTGCTGGACGGGCTGCTGGCCCAGTCCGGCGTGGTCGATCCGGCCCAGAAGCTGGTCGTGCTGCGCGCCGTCGACAAGCTGGACCGGCTGGGCGAGACCGGCGTGTGCGATCTGCTGGGCAAGGGGCGCAAGGACGAGTCCGGCGCCTTCACCCCCGGCGCCCGCCTGCCGGGCCCGGCGATCGAGGCGGTGCTGGCCTTCCTGCGCGCCGGCGGCGGCGACCGCGGCCAGACCCTGGACCGGTTGCAGGCGGTCATTGGCGGTTCGGCCGAAGGGGCCGCCGGCCTCGAGGAGCTGGCCCGCATCGACGCGGCTCTGACCGGCATGGGCGTGGGTCAGGATCGCGCGCGTTTCGACCCGGCGGTGGTCCGCGGCCTGGAGTACTACACCGGCCCGGTCTACGAGGCCGAGCTGGTCGCCCCGCGCGGCGAAGGCCGCGTCAGCCTGGGCTCGATCGGCGGCGGCGGCCGCTACGACGACCTGGTCGCCCGTTTCACCGGCGAGCGAACCCCGGCCACCGGCTTCTCGTTCGGCGTCAGCCGTCTGGCCTACGCCCTGCGCCAGCTGGATCTGATCGAGGGCCAGGACGCGGCCCCGGTGCGCGGGCCGGTGGTGGTGATCGTTTTCTCCGAGACCGACATGCCGGCCTATCTCGCCGCCGCGGCCGAGCTGCGCGCGGCGGGCGTCGCGGCCGAGGTCTATCTGGGCCGCGCCGGCATGCGCGCCCAGATGAAGTACGCCGACCGCCGCCAGTCGCCGGCGGCGGTGATCCTCGGCGGCGACGAGCTGGCCGCCGGCACGGTGACGGTGAAGGACCTCGACCTGGGCCGGGCGCTGTCCGCCGGGGTGGCCGACAACGAGACCTGGAAGACCCAGCGCCCCGGTCAGGTGACCGCCCCGCGCGGCGAGCTGGTGGCCACCGTCCGGGCCATCGTGGAGGCCGCCCGCTAGGTACGCTTAACAGCGATCACCTTGACTTCACGCGGGTTTCCGGCGGCGTGGATTGACACCGACACATTTGTGACGTTTTCTCCGAACGTGTGAGCCGTCGACGCGCCGCAAGGCCGCGACGACGTCTCCGGCGTTTCGGGGAGGAAACGCTGCTCCGAGAGAGAGCGAGAAGGCCCGCCGCGATGTATCCCCGCGGCGGGCCTTTTTGCTGTCTGGTCCAAAGCAAGACGGGCCGGGGGTCGCCCCCCGGCCCGCTCGCGTTTCGCTTGAGGTGGTCCGCCTACCAGAGGCGCACGCGGTCCTCCGGCGCCAGGTAGTAGGCGTCGCCGGGCTGGACATCGAACGCGTCGTACCAGGCGTCGATGTTGCGCAGCGGGCCGATGACCCGGAACTCCGGCGGCGAGTGCGGATCGGTGGCCACCATGCGCTGCATGGCCGCGTCCCGATACTTGCCGCGCCACACCTGGGCCCAGCCGTAGAACACCCGCTGGTCGCCGGTCGTGCCGTCCAGCACCGGGGCCTCGGCCCCGTCCAGCGACAGCCGGTAGGCTTCCAGCGCCAGGGTGACGCCGGCCAGGTCGCCGATGTTCTCGCCCATCGTCAGCCCGCCCTGCACATTGTAGCCCGGCAGGGGTTCATAGGCGTCATACTGGGCGCCGAGGATCTCGGTCTGGGCCACGAAGGCGGCTGCGTCCTCGGGGCTCCACCAGTCGCGCAGCACGCCGTCGCCGTCGGACTTGCGGCCCTGGTCGTCGAAGCCGTGGCCGATCTCGTGGCCAATCACCCCGCCGATGCCGCCGTAGTTCACGGCCGGGTCGGCGTCCATGTCGAAGAACGGCGGCTGCAGGATGGCGGCCGGGAACACGATCTCGTTCTTGGTCGACGAGTAGTAGGCGTTCACCGTCTGCGGGGTCATGCCCCACTCCTCGTCATCCACCGGTCCGTTCAGCCGGTTGAGGTCGTAGGCCCACTCGAACTGGCTGGCCCGGACCATGTTGCCGAACAGGTCGTCGGCCCGGACCTCGAGGCCCGAGTAGTCGCGCCAGCGATCCGGATAGCCGATCTTGACGGTGAACTTCTCGAGCTTCTCCAGCGCCCGCTGCTGGGTCTCCGGCGTCATCCAGTCCAGCTGCTGGATGCGGATGGCCAGGGCGGTGCGCAGGTCGGCCACCAGGTCCTCCATGGCCGCCTTGTTCTCAGCCGGGAACCAGCGATCGACGTACAGGCGGCCGAGCGCCTCGCCCATCAGGCCCTCGGCGAAGCTGACGCCGCGCTTCTCGCGCGAGCGCTGCTCGGGCTGGCCGGACAGGGTGTGCGAGCGGAAGCGCCACTGGGCGTCGACGAACCGCTGCGACAGGTACGGCGCGGCCTGGTCGACCGTGTGGAACGCCTGCCAGGCGCGCAGCACCTCGATCGGCGTCTCGGCGAACACCCGGGCCATCGTGGGGAAGGCGGTGTTCTGGTAGACGATGAACCGGTCGACCTCGCCCAGGCCGGACTCGGTGAAATAGGCCCGCCAGTCGAAGCCCGGGGCGGCGGCCTCGAGCTCGGCCACCGACATCGGGTTGTAGGTCTTGTCGTCGTCGCGGCTTTCGATGCGGGTCCAGTGGGCCTGGGCCAGCTGCGACTCCATGGCCACGATGGCGTCGGCGGCGGCGGCCGGATCGTCCCAGCCGATCATGCCCAGCATTTCGGCGACATAGGCCCGGTAGGCTTCCTTCTGCGGGGCGTACTGGTCCGTCAGGTAGTAGTCGCGGTCCGGCAGGCCGGTGCCGCCCTGGAACAGGTAGACGGCGTAGGCTTCGGGGTTCTTGGCGTCGTCGAAGATCGCGGCGCCCCAGTAGCTGCCGCCGGGCAGGGCTTGGGTGCGGCCCATATAGGCGGCCATCTCCTCGTGGTCGGCGACCGCGCGGATGTCCGCCAGCATCGGCGCCAGCGGTTCGGCGTCCAGCTGGTCGGCCCGGGCGGTGTCCATGAAGCTGCGGTACAGATCGCGGATCTTGGCCTCGTCCGAACCGGGGGCCAGGTCTCCAACGGCGTTCAGCTCATCGATCAGGGCGCGCAGCCGGTTGTCCGACAGCTCGCGCAGCAGGTCGAACGAGCCGTAGCGGGTGCGGTCGGCCGGGATGACCAGATTGTCCAGATAGGCGCCATTGGCGTGGCGGAAGAAGCTGTCGCCCGGCGAGACGGACAGGTCGCGCCCGTCGAGGTCGAAGCCCCAGGTCCCGTACTGGATCGCCTCGGTGCCCGTGAACGCGCCGCCTTCGGACGCGGCGTTCTGCAGGCCGAACAGGGAGACGGTCTGACAGACCTGGTCGAGGCAAACCTCGTGGCCTTCGGACGCCTGGGCCGCGGCGGGCAGGATCAGGGCGCCGATCGCGGCGCCGAGCAGAAGCTTTCTCATAGGGTGGTGTTCCTCCGCGCCTCCGCCTTGGGGAGGCTTGTCGGACCGACCTTAACGGGACCAGACCGGCCCCGACCTTAAAAATAGTTCATGCGGAAGGCGGGCCGCGCCGGACGCCGGCGGCGCAATCCCCTTGGCGGGGGGCCTTTGCGGACCCGGCCGCGACGAATCGAAGCGGTCAGTCGCCGCGCAGTTCCTCCTCCAGCGCGCCCTTGGCCTGCAGCATGGCGCGCTTGAAGCCCAGCGGGTCGTCGATGGTCCGCAGGGTGTTGGCCCCCAGCTCGCTGGCGGTCAGCAGGGTGACGTCGCCATAGCCGAAGATGCGGCCCAGCAGCGACTGCTCGGTCTTCACGTCGTTGAGCTTTTCGAGCAGGGAGTCCGAGACGTCCTTGTTCAGCACCCCGGACATCTGCAGCACCCGCCGGTCGGTCATCACCACCATCTGGTTCTTCCAGACCAGATGCTCCCAGATCCAGCCGGCCAGCGGGGCCAGGGCGGCGATGGCCAGCCACGACCACACCCGCGGGTCGGCCACCTCGTTGAGCCGGAACCACAGGGCCGAGCCGGCCAGCAGGCCGAACAGCACGATCCACCAGAAGGTCTTGATGAACAGCACGAGCCAGTGGCGGCGGGTGATCCGCAGGATGCGCTCATCGGCGGTGAGCACCTTGCGCAGATAGCCGGTGGCCCGGATCGAAGCAGTCATGGGCGGTCTCCCGCGTCCCCAAGAAGGTCGCCGCACCGGACTATGGCCCGCCCGCTACGGCCCCGCTAGCGCGAATCGGCCACAGGCGGGCGACCGCCGCGCAACGCATTTTGGACATTGTTATGTGATTTCAGAGACACACCCGCTTTCATCGGACCGAGGGTCTCTTCCAACCGAGGGGTCGGCCGCTGACATCGGGACAGCGAGACGAAACCGCGACTGGCGCATTTATCTGGCCAGCGGTGATCCAATCAGTTCAGACCGTGACCGCGGGGCGGAAGACCGCGGCGGAGTTAAACGGAGCGTCGGCGTCGGAGGGCGTCGCCTCAAACGCGTAGAGTAAGCTGACCATGCGAGAGTCCCCCCTGAACGCCCCCTTCCAGCCGGTCGACGCCCAGCCGGCCAAGCTGAACCGGCGCCAGGCCGCAAAGCTGCGGACCCGCCAGAAGGTGCTCGAGGCGGCCCGCGGCCTGTTCGCCGAGCGCGGCTACGATCCGGCCACCATCCGCGACATCGCCCGCGCCGCCGGCATGTCGACCGGCGCGGTGTTCGCCAATTTCCAGGACAAGGCCGAACTGTTCGAGACGGTGCTGCTCGAGGAGATGGAGGCGGCCGCCGAGGTGCTGCGCGACGCGGCCCAGACCGACGGCGCGGTCGACCAGCGGCTGATCGCCGCCCTGACCGCCGGCTACGCCCGCAACCTGAACCAGCTGCCGCTGGTGCAGGCTTTCGTCGCCCGTTCGTGGTTCCAGCCGGTGGCCTCGGAGCTGCGCGGCCGCGCGGCGGTCAAGGGCCTGCTGGTGACCATCGGCGACGTGCTGCGCGACGGCGTGCGCAAGGGCGAGCTGTCCGACAAGGCGGACATCCGGCTGCTGTCCGAGATGATCTGGGACGCCTATCTGTCGAACTACCGCCGCGCCGCCTACGACGGCTGGAGCGCCGACACCCTGGCGGCCCGCATCGGCGAGCAGCTGACGATCCTCCTGGCCTCCGCCCGCGCGCGCTGAGGTCGCATCGCGCCGTTGGCGCGGCCGCGGCCCTCCCTTATGCTCGGCGCCGGGCAGGGAGCTTGACCACATGAACCGCAGACAGATCCTCGCCGGCGCGACCACCGCGGCGCTGTTCACCGGCGCCTGCGCCACGTCCGGCGTCGCGCCGACGCCTCCGGACGCCGGCTTCGCCTCGGACCGGTTCGGGGTGCTGGTCGAGGGGACCGGCCCGGACGTCATCTTCATTCCGGGCCTGACCTCGCATCCGGAAATCTGGGACGCCACGGTCGCCCATCTGGCGGGTCGCTATCGCACCCATCGGCTTCATCTGTCCGGCTTCGCCGGCCGGCCCGCCGGCGGCAACGCCGAAGGCCTGGTGTCCACGCCCGTGGCCGACGAGATCGCCCGTTACATCCGCGAGACCGGACTCGATCGCCCGGCGTTGATCGGACATTCGATGGGCGGCGCCATCGGCCTGATGCTGGCCGCCCGGCATCCGGACCTGGTCGGCCGGCTGATGGTGGTCGACATGCTGCCGTTCATGGGGGTGATGTTCGGCCCGCCCGGGACCACGGCCGACAGCGTCCGGCCGGTCGCCGACCAGGTGCGCGACGGCATGCGCGCCGCGACGCCAGAGCAATGGGCGGCCAGCAGCGCCCAGAGCATCGCCGGCATGATCAACACCGAGGCCCTGCGCGCAGGGCCGATGCGCCACGGGGCGACCAGCGATCAGGACGTGGCCGCCCGGGCGATGCACGAGCTGATCACCACCGACCTGCGGCCCGAGCTGCCGAACATCACCGCCCCGACCGAGGTGCTCTACGTCGCCTTCAACGCCCCGGGCATGACGCCGGAGCTGACCGACACCATCTATCAGCTGTCGTTCGCCGGTCTCGAAGGGGTGGAGCTGACCCGCATCGACGACAGCGCCCACTTCATCATGTTCGACCAGCCGGCCCGCTTCCACGCCGAGGTCGACGCCTTCCTGGCGGCGCGCTGATTTCGCCATCGTTTCGGCCGAATGAATGGTCAGGCTCGCCTGTGGCGGGCGCTTGATTTGCGGTCGCGGCAGGGCGGGGTATGACCGCGGGGAACCCGGTCACGCCGCGTTCATCCGGTCGGGCTAGAGGACTTCCATGACGGACAACGGCTCAGCACCCTCGCGGCGGACGCCCCTCGGCCGGCTGGCCTACTGGTCGGTGGTGGCCGGCGTGTGGGGCCTCATCTTCATGGTGGTGTTCTTCGCCGTGTTCGCCCGCGGCCTGCCGGACACCTCGTCGCTGTACGACATCGAGCGGCAGCCCTCGATCACCTACCTGGACCGCAACGGGGCGCTGATCGCGGTGCGCGGCAGCCAGATGGCGCCCCCGGCCGACATCGACGCCCTGCCCGACTACGTGCCGGCCGCCTTCATCGCGGTCGAGGACCGGCGGTTCTTCCATCACCCGGGCTTCGACCCGATCGGCATGCTGCGCGCGGCCATCGCCAACATGCGCGCCGGCCGGGTGGTCCAGGGCGGTTCGACCCTCACCCAGCAGCTGGCCAAGAACCTGTTCCTGACGCCCGAGCAGACGCTCAAGCGCAAGGTGCAGGAGATCATGCTGGCGGTCTGGCTGGAGATGAAATTCTCCAAGAAGGAGATCCTCGGCCTTTATCTGAACCGGGTCTATTTCGGGGCCGGGGCCTACGGCATCGAGGCGGCTTCGCAGCGGTATTTCGACAAGAGCGCGCGCGAGCTGACGGTGGGCGAGGCCGCGCTGCTGGCCGGTCTGCTGAAGGCGCCGTCGCGCTACAGCCCGCTGTCCGAGACCGATCGGGCCGCCGGCCGCGCCACGGTGGTGCTGAACGAGATGGAGGAGGCCGGGGTCATCACGGCCGAGCAGCGGGCCGCCGCGGTGCTGGAGCCGGTGCGTGTGTCGCGCACCCTGGCCACCCAGCACGCCCAGTACTTCATCGACTGGCTGGACAGCGAGATCCGCACCCTGGTCGGCGAGCCGACCGAGGACATGGTGGTCGAGACCACCCTGGACCTGACCCTGCAGACCGCCGCCGAGCGCAATGTGCGCGCCATCCTCGAGCGCGATCGCGGCCGGGGCGTCGAGCAGGCGGCCCTGGTGGCGGTGGACGGCGATGGCCGGGTCCGGGCCCTGATCGGCGGCGCCTCCTACGCCGACAGCCAGTTCAACCGGGCGGTCGACGCCCGCCGACAGGCCGGTTCGGCATGGAAGCCGTTCGTCTATCTGGCGGCGCTGGAGGCCGGCTACACGCCCCAGACCCCGGTGGTCGACGAGCCGGTCCGCATCGGCAACTGGTCGCCGCAGAACTATAGCCAGCGCTACAGCGGAGCCATGAGCCTGCAGCAGGCGGTGGCCCAGTCGATCAACACCGTGGCCGCCAGCGTCGCCGACCGGGTCGGCCGCGACGCGGTGGCCCGCGCCGCTCGCCGGGTGGGCATCACCTCGCGCGTCGGGCTGGAGCCGGCCATGGCCCTGGGCGCCGTCGAGGTCAGCCCGCTTGAGATGGCCGGCGCCTATGCGGCCTTCGCCAACGGCGGCAAGCGGGCCCAGCCGCACGGCATCACCCGCATCCGCACGCCCGACGGGCGGGTGATCTATCAGCGCGCCCAGACCGAGCGTCGCGGCGATCAGGCGATCCAGAACCCGCCGTTGTTTTATCTGAACCAGATGCTGCGCGCGGTGATCGACTCGGGCACCGGTCGCTCGGCCGACATCGCCGGCTACGACCTGGCCGGCAAGACCGGCACCACCAGCGATTACCGGGACGCCTGGTTCGTCGGCTACACCGGCGGCTTCGTCACCGCGGTGTGGGTCGGCAAGGACGACAACTCGCCGATGCGCGGCGTCACCGGCGGCCAGGCCCCGGCGGCGATCTGGAAGGGCTTCATGCAGGCCGCCCTGCCGCGGCTGAACGTGCAGACGATTCCCAACGGCCCGCCGGCCCCCGAGGGCTGGATGCCGGCCGATCCGCTGGGCGATCTGATGAGCGGCCTGGGCGACCTGTTCGGCGGGGCCGAGCCCGATCCGCTGGCCGAACCGGCGCCGACCGGGACCGGGCCGGGCGGGTCCGCGCCGCAGACCCAGCCTCAGCCCCAGCCGCAGTCGCCGGCCGCCGAGCCCAAGCCGGCCCCGCCGGCCCAGCAGCCCGAACCGGCCCAGCCGGCCGACCAGCGGCCGGATCCGCTGTTCTTCTAGGGACGGCGCGTCTAGCGGCCGGCGGCGTGCAGCGCCGCCCCGTGGGTTCGCAGCCAGGCCCGGTGCGGCTTCGGATCGCCGAACACCGCGCGCACCACCGCCCAGTAGGCCGGGCTGTGATCGGCGTGGACCAGGTGGGCCACCTCGTGGGCGGCCACGTAGTCGAGCACCTCGGGCGGGGCCATCACCAGACGCCACGAATAGCGGATCGCGTTGCGATGAGGGCTGCACGAGCCCCAGCGGCTTTTCGGATCGCCGATCGACACGGTCGGCGGCTTCAGGCCCAGGGCGGCGGCGTGAACCAGGGTCCGCTCGCCCAGCCGCCGGCGCGCCTCGGCCCGCAGCAGCCGCTCGACCCGCCGGGCGAACGCGTCGCCCTCGCCGCCCGACAGGATGGCCGTCGCCCCCTCATGCTCGACCAGACGGGCCGCCGCGGCGCCGCCGGCGCACAGCAGCGGCGCGGGCTTTCCGAACAAGGGGATGCGGGCCCCCGGCGCGAAGCGGACCGACTCGGGGCGATCCGCCAGCCGTTCGGCGATCCAGGCCCGCCGGTCGTGCACGAAGGCCACCGCGTCGGCCAGCCGTCGCTCGCTGGGCGCCACGGCCACCGCCTCGCCGCGGCCCAGGTCGATGCGGATCGAGATCCGGCGCGCCCGCCGGTTGACCGACAGGCGCACCGCGATGGCGTCAAGCCGCAGCTGCTGGCCGTTCCGGTAGCGCACTCAGGGCCTCGTTGGCGGCGATGAAGTCGCGCGCCCGCGGATAGATTTCCTCGCGGAAGCGGCGGCCGTTGAACACCCCGTAGTGACCCACCTCCGGCTGCACGTACAGCACCCGCCGCTCGTCGGGCACGTTCGGGCACAGGCGGTGGGCCGCCTGGGTCTGGCCGACGCCGGAGATATCGTCCATCTCGCCCTCGACGGTCATCAGGCCGATGTCGTCGATCGCCTCCAGCCGCACCGGCCGGCCCCGGTGGGAAAGGACCCCGCGCGCCAGCTCGTGCTCCTGGAACACGATGCGGATGGTCTGCAGGTAGAATTCCTCCGTCAGATCCAGAACCGACAGGTACTCGTCGTAGAACGCCTCGTGGCGGGCGGCGCCGTCGCCGTCGCCCTCGACCAGGTGGTTGAAATAGGCCCAGTGCGCGTCGAGGTGGCGGGCCTCGTTCATCGACATGAAGCTGTAGAGCTGCACGAACCCCGGATAGACCCGCCGGCCCATGCCCGGATGCGGCCACGGCACGGTGTGGATCATGTTCGACCGGAACCAGGCGAACGGCTTTTCCTCGGCCAGTTGGTTGGTCACCGTCGGCGACAGCCGCGCGTCGATCGGCGAGCCCATGTGAATCATGCTGGCCGGGCGGTTCGGGTCGCCGTCCTCGGCCATCAGGGCGGCGGCGGCCAGCACCGGCGGTCCCGGCTGGCAGACCGCGACCACGTGGGCCCGCGGCCCGACCGCCGCCAGCATACGGCGGACGTGGTCGATGTAGTCGTGGAAATCGAAACGGCCTTCCAGCACCGGCACCTGCCGGGCGTTGACCCAGTCGGTGACATAGACGTCGTGATCCTGGGCGAAGGCCTCGACCGTGCCGCGCAGCAAGGTCGCGTAGTGGCCCGACAGGGGCGCGACCAGCAGCACCTTCGGCGCCGCGGCCGGCTTGCCCGCCCGCTTCAGGTCGCCGGCGTGCCGGGCGAAGCGCAGCAGCCGGCACCAGGGCGAGGCCCAGACCACCTGTTCGGTGGTCCGCACCGGGACCCCGTCGATGTCGATGGTCTCCAGCCCCCAGGCCGGCTTGCCGTAGCGGCGGGTGACCGAGTCGAACACCTCGGCCGCGGCCACGGCCGTGCGGCCGTAGAGGCTGTCAGCGGCCGGATTGGCCGGCGAGGCCCAGAAATCCCGGACCATCCGGGCGCCCAGGCGAAGCGGCGTGGCGGCGTAATAGGCGCACTCGTGAAGCGAATAGAGCATGAAATCCTGATGTCGGCCCACCCGTTAACGCACCGCACCATAGTTTGCGCGGCACTGCAAAAGGATTAGGGCGAACGCCGGTTCCGTCGTGCGGCGATTCAGCCGGCGGCCATGGCCCCGCGGATCAGCTCGGCCAGGCGCTCGGGCCCCTGTTCGGCCGACAGCGGCTGCACGAACATCCCCTGCGGATTCATCAGGTAAACCGTCAGCGAGTGGTTCATCGTATAGGTGTCGCCCTGAGGCACCCGCTCGTAGAAGGCGCGATAGGCGCGGGCCGCCGCCTCGATCCGGTCCGCCTCGCCGGTCAGGCCGATCACCCCTTCGGGAAAGCCGTCGCTGGCCAGATAGTCGCGCAGGGCCTCGGGCGTGTCGCGCTCGGGATCGACGCTGATGAACACGATCTGCAGGTCGTCCGCCTGGTCGCCGAGCCGCTGCTGCGCCTGGTCCAGGGTCTGCAGGGTGGTCGGGCAGTAGTCCGGGCACCAGGTGAAGCCGAAGAACACCGCCGACCACTTGCCCTGGAGCAAGGACTCGTCGACCGCGCGGCCGTTCTGGTCGACCAGCTGGAAGGCCCCGCCGACGGTCGGCTGGCCGGTTTCGGCGCTGGCCGGCGCGGGCCCGTCGCGGCCCGTCACGATCACCACGGTGGCCACCGCCAGCGCGGCGGCCGCGATCAGGCAGGCGGCGGCGAACAGAAGGATGCTCTTGCGGGGCATGGAAGGTCTCCGTTGCCAAACCGGGGCGGGAGGCCTCTATAGGATGCAGGCCCTCATGACCCAAGCCGCCGAAACGTCACACAACGCCGTCGCGCGCGCCCTGGACCCCCATGGGCGCGAACGCGGCCTGCCGCTGCGCACCCTGGTCATGCTGCGCTGGCTGGGCATCGGCGGCCAGACCGCCGCCGTGCTGGGAGCCGCCTTCGGCCTCGGCTTCGAGGTGGCCCTGGCGCCTGCGCTGGGCGCGATCGGGGCCAGCGCCGGGTTCAACATGATCGCCACCGCCCGGCTGGCCGGGGCCGCCGTGCGCCGCGAGCCGGAGCGCGAGACCGCCGCCCAGCTGGGGTTCGACGTGGTCCAGCTGGCCGTGCTGCTGTCCCTGACCGGCGGGCTGGAGAACCCTTTCTGCCTGCTGCTGGTGGCGCCGGTGACGGTGGCCGCCGCGGCCCTGCCGGCGCGCTACGCGATCCTGATCGGCGTGCTGGCCCTGATCGCCACGGCCATGCTGTTCTTCTGGTACCTGCCGCTGCCGTGGCTGCCGGGCGCCCAGCTGCAGCTGCCGGGCCTGTACCGCGGCGGCATGTGGGCGGCGGTGGTGGTCGGGATCCTGTTCTCCGGCGGCTACGCCTGGCGGGTGGCCGACGAGGCCGAGCGGGCCGAGACCGCCCTGGTCGCCACCCAGGCGGTGCTGGCCCGCGAGCAGCGGCTGGCGGCCCTGGGCGGGCTGGCCGCCGCGGCCGCGCACGAGCTGGGCACGCCGCTGGCGACCATCCAGGTGGTGGCCAAGGAAATGCTGCGCGCCGCCCCGGCCTCGGGCCCGATCGCCGAGGACGCCCAGCTGCTGCTGCAGCAGGCCGAACGGTGCCGCGACATCCTCCGCCGTCTGTCCGAACGCCCCGACGACGGCGACGCCATGCACGCCCGTCTGGGCCTGCTCCAGCTGCTGGAGGAGGCGGCCGAGCCGCACCGCGGGCTGGACATCGCCATCGAATGCAGCCTCCAGGGCCCGCCCGACGAGCCGCCGCCGGAGGTCAGCCGCCAGCCCGAGGCCCTGCACGGCCTGTCGGCCCTGGTCGAGAACGCCGCCGACTTCGCCGTCGAGCGGGTCCGGGTGGTGGCCAGCTACGACTCGCGCCGGGTTCGCATCGACGTCATCGACGACGGACCCGGCTTCGCCCCGGAAGTGCTGCCGCGCCTGGGCGAGCCCTATGTCACCACCCGGCCCAAGGGCGAGGGCTCGCCCAGCGGCCACGAGGGCATGGGCCTGGGGTTCTTCATCGCCCGCACCCTGCTGGAGCGCACCGGGGCCCATCTGGCCTTCGGTCCGGGGACCGGCCCGGACGGCAAGGACAAGGGGGCCAAGGTGTCGGTCATCTGGCCGCGCGAGGCGCTCGAGGCCCCGCCGGCTTGAACCCCCCGCACCTGCGTCGCATTCTGTCCAACAGGAGAACAGCCCATGTCGGATCCCGATAGTCGCGTCACCGCCCTGGCCGATCGGTCCCTGCTGCTGCTGGACGACGACCAGGCGCTGCGAAACCGGCTGGGACGCGCGCTGGAGGGCCGCGGATTCGAGGTCTCAACCGTCGCCTCTGTGTCCGAGGCCCTGTCGGCGGTGCGCGCGGCGGCCCCGGCCTTCGCGGTGCTGGACATGCGGCTGGAGGACGGCAGCGGGCTCAAGGTGGTCGAGGCCATCCGCGACCGGCGCCCCGACGCCCGGGTGATCATGCTGACCGGCTACGGCGCCATCGCCACCGCCGTGGCGGCGGTCAAGGCCGGGGCGGTCGACTATCTGTCCAAGCCGGCCGACGCCGACGATGTGGTCAAGGCGCTGCTGACCGAGGCGGGGGAAACCCCGCCGCCGCCCGAGAACCCGATGTCGGCCGACCGGGTGCGCTGGGAACACATCCAGCGGGTCTACGAGCTGTGCCACAACAACGTGTCGGAGACCGCCCGGCGCCTGGGCATGCACCGGCGAACCCTGCAACGCATCCTGGCCAAGCGGGCGCCGAGGTAGGATCAGGTCTTAGGGCTTAGGGCTTAGTTTGCCGAGGAGGCTGCGGAGCATGCGGCCGATCTGATCCGCTTCGGAGAGCAAGCCTTCGGTCTGACCATTGTTGCAGGGCCCGACCCTCTGCGCCAGGAACAGGTGAGTCTCCAGTTCCTTCAAAGAGCCTGCGCGATGCGGACGAAGCTGGCGTAGGACGGCCGCGTGCCTCGGCCGTAGCCTTCGGCGATATTCGCCGGGATTGATACGGCGGCCCTGCGGCTCTGTGAGGTGAGGCCGAAACGTTCCTCTGGCGGGAACCCGCTGGTCAGTCTGTAGACCCCGACCGCCAGGTCCATCGACCTCTGCCAGACCCTGAGATCCCGATACCCTCGCATCGACAATCCCCTAAGCCCTAAGCCCTAAGCCCTCAGAGTCCGCATGGCCCCCAGTCGCGCGAAGGCGAGGGTCAGGGCCTTGCGGCGGGCGGGGGCCAGCGGGCTGGGCGCCGCCTCGCGCACCACCGCCCCGCCAAAGCCGTCGGCCACGATCAGGCCCGGCTCGTCCGGCAGGATTTCGCGGGGAAACTCCGGCGCCACGGCGAAGAAGAACAGCTCGCAATAGGGCAGGTACTCGCCCCATTTTTGGTCGACGCGGAAGTCCTCGACCCCGGACTTCACCTCGCAGATGGCGATCTGGCCGCGCGGTCCCAGGGCCATGACGTCGGCCCGCCGGCCGTTGGGCAGGCACACTTCCAGCAGCGGCGCATAGCCCAGATCGGCCATCAGCCGCGCGGCGCCGCGGGTCACGACCTGGGTCGTCTCGGGCCGGCTGAAGGTCAGTTCGAAGGTGGTCAGGGTTGCGCTCACCGCGCCAATCTGTTCGCTTTCCGTTCCGCGTTCAAGCGGGGCGGCGCGGTTCAGCGGCCGGTGTGGACCACATCGGCCGTGTTGTACCCCAGCGAGCCGACGCGCGAGAGCAGGGCCGCGCGGGCCTCGGCCGACGGCCGCGCCTGGCGCGACCAAAGCCAGAAATAGTTGCCCCCGGGCGTGCCCAGGATGGCCCAGCTGTAGTCCGGCGCCCGGTCGAGGATCCAGTATTCCTGGCTGGCCAGGCCGCCGATGCCCATCATGCCGCTGGCGGTCAGGCGGATCTTGGCGTTGCTGCGCGCGTCCAGCACCCGGCCGTTGGCCCGCACCACCCGCGGCTGGCCCTGGGCCCGGCGGCAGGTGTTGGTCACCGAAAAGCGGCCGTCGGCCGGCGGGGTGACCTCGACCGTCAGCTGTTCGCACAGCGGCTGGCCGCGATTGGGCGTGCGGGCGATCTCGTACCACCGCCCGGCGAACCGGCTCAGATCGACGCTTTGCGCGGGCTGGGGCGCATCGGCGGCCACCGCGCCGGCGAACCCGAGAAAAACGGCGGCGACAACCGCCGCGCGGCGGTAAAAACTCGAACGCATCGGACGCGACTCCGGGGACTGGACGGTGCACCTGCCCTTGGGGCGACGGTGCTATTCTAGCCCGATCGCAGCCGGACCGGGAGATGGGCTTGAGGATTTTCGTGCTGACCGGCGCCGGGGTCTCGGCCGAGAGCGGCGTGGCCACGTTCCGCGGCCCGGGCGGCCTGTGGGATCAGCACGATCTGATGCAGCTGGCCACGCCCGAAGGTTTCGCCCGCGATCCGGCCCGGGTGCACGCCTTCTACAACGGGCGACGGCTGGGGCTGGCCGGGGTCGAGCCCAATCGGGCCCACCGGGCGCTGGCGCGGCTGGAGGCCGGCCTGGCGGCCCGCGGCGGCGAGCTGTTCCTGTGCACCCAGAACGTCGACGATCTGCACGAGCGGGCCGGCTCGCGCGCGGTGCTGCACATGCACGGGCGGATAACCCGGGTGCGCTGCCAGCGCTGCGACCATGTGCGCGAGGAGCGCGGCCAGATCGGCGTCCAGACCGCCTGCGTCGCCTGCGGCCAGCCCGGCGGCCTGCGGCCGGACGTGGTCTGGTTCGGCGAAGTCCCCCGGGGGCTGGACGCCATCGACCGCGCCCTGGCCGACTGCGACCTGTTCTGCGCCATCGGCACGTCCGGCGAGGTCTATCCGGCCGCCGACTTCGTGCGCCGGGCGGCGATGGCTGGGGCCCGCACCGTGGAGCTGAACCTGGCCCCGACCTGGGGCGGTTTCGATGAACACCGCAGCGGCCCGGCGGGCGTGACCACGCCGGCCTGGGTCGACGAAATCCTGGCTGAAGCGCCGGCCTGAATCATGGCATAGGCCAAGGCCCGACCGGAGACCTCGCATGGCTCGCGAACACGCCTACCGCACCACCGTCCGCTGGACCGGAAACCGGGGGACGGGCGCCTCGGCCTATCGCGCCTATGGCCGCGAGCACGAGATCGAGGCGCCGGGCAAGGCGACGACCATCGCCGGCTCGTCCGACCCGACCTTCCTGGGCGACCCGGCCCGGTACAATCCCGAAGAACTGCTGCTGGCCTCGCTGTCGGCCTGCCACATGCTCTGGTACCTGGGCCTGTGCGCCGCCGCCGGGGCGACCGTGATCGAGTATGTCGACGCGGCCGACGGGGTGATGATCGAGACCGACGACGGGGGCGGCCGGTTCACCTCCGTGACCCTGCGCCCGCGCATCCGGCTGGCGCCCGGGGTCGACCGCGCGCTCGCCGAGCGCCTGCACCACGAGGCGCACGCCAAATGCTTCATCGCCAATTCGGTGAATTTCCCGGTCGGGATCGAACCGGTGTTCGAGGCCTAGAGGCCCAGGGCGGTCCGGTAGTCCGGATGCACCAGCTCGTGCGCCTCCGGGTGGCGGGCGATCCAGCCGGCGAAGAAGGGGCACACCGGCATCACCTTCAGCCCCTCGGCGCGGGCGAAGTCCAGGCCGGCGCGCACCAGGGCCGAGCCGACCCCGCGCCCCTCCAGCGCCGGCGGCACCTCGGTGTGCGGGAACAGCACGCCGCTTTGCAGCACCCGGTACTCGGCATAGGCCAGATGGCCGTCCAGCCGCACCTCGAAACGGCCGGCCCCGGCGTTGTTGGTCACCTCGAAATCGGCCATCGGCGCGCGTCCTATGCGGGGTCCGGACGGATCTGCAGCCGGTCCATGACCTTCCTTATAGCGCCGTAGCAGGCGCAGGCCGCGCGCTCCAGTCCGTCGCGGTCCAGCACCTGCACGCTGCCGCGCCCGCGCCGGATCAGTCCCTTTCGCTCCAGTTCGGCCCCGACCTCGCTGACCGTGGCCCGGCGCACGCCCAGGATGCCGGCGATGTCGGACTGGGTCAGTTCGAACCGGTCGCCGTCGCTGCGGTCGTGCAGCATCAGCAGCCAGCGGGCCAGCCGCTCCTCCAGCCGGTGCTGGGCGTTGCAGGCGGCGGTCTGCTGGACTTGGGCGAACAGCGCCTCGGTATAGCGCGACAGGGCCAGGCGCATCGGCTCGCTGGCCTCCAGCGCCCGGGCGAACGCCTCGCCGGGCAGGCACAGGGCCTCGCCGTCGGTCTGGGCCACCGCCCGGCTGACCGCCCGGCCGTTCATCGGACCGCACGACACGCCGACCAGTCCTTCGCGGCCGATGGCGGCGGTCTCCACCATCTTGTCGCCCTCCAGCATGGTCATCAGCGAGACGATGCCGCGGGTGGGAAACCAGACGTCGTCGACCGCCTCGCCGGCGTCGTAGAGCATGCGCCCGTGGGTGAAGCTGACCGACGTCAGGTGCGGCTCGATCCGTCGCCGGTCGGCGGCCTCCAGCGCCGCCAGCCATCGGTTGTCCATGAACCGGGTCCCCTTCGAAAGCGTCAGGCGGGCAACGCCAAGCTTCGCCGGAACGTTCCCCGGCGCTTGCGCCCCGCCGGGGCCGGGGCTAGGCCGGAACGACCGAGGAAGGGAGACCAGCATGGACCGGACGAAGATCGGCGCGGCGGCGGCGGCGGCCCGCCTGGAGGGCTGGGCCGTGGCCGAGGGCGAGCGTGACGCCATCGTTCGCAGCTTCCGGTTCGCCGATTTCAACGCCGCATTCGGCTTCATGACCCGGGTGGCGCTCAAGGCCGAGACCATGAACCACCACCCCGAATGGTCGAACGTCTACGATCGGGTGGAGGTGCTGCTGACCACGCATGACGCCGGCGGCGTGACCGGGCTGGACGTCGCCCTGGCGCAATTTATGGACGACGCGGCCCGATGAGCGGCGCGGGGGGGCGGCTGGCCGGAAAGCGGGCGCTGATCACCGGCGCGGCCGGCGGGCTGGGCCAGGCCATGGCCCGGCTGATGGCCCGCGAAGGCGCGCGCCTGGCGCTGACCGACATCGACTCGACCGGCGCCGAGGCGCTGGCGGCGCAGATCAATGCGGAACGGCCGGGCGTCGCCTTCGCCTACGCCCACGATGTCACCGACGAGGGGCAGTGGGCCGCGGTGCTGGCCGCGGCGGCGTCGGACCTGGGCGGCCTGTCGGTGCTGGTGAACAACGCCGGGATTGGCGGCGAGCTGACCTGGGCCGGCGACCAGTCGCTCGAGGCCTGGCGGCGCTGTCTGGCGATCAATCTGGATTCGGTGATGCTGGGGGCCAAGCACGCCCTGCCGTATCTGCGCGACGGCGCCCCGGCGTCGATCGTCAACATCTCGTCGATCGCCGGCCTGCTGGCGGCCCCGGGCATGGGCGCCTACAACGCGTCCAAGGCCGGGGTCTGGCTCTACACCAAGACCCTGGCGCTGGAATGCGCGCGCGCCGGCTGGGACGTGCGCTGCAACTCGATCCATCCGGTGTTCATCCGCACGCCGATCCTCGATCCGTTCGTGGCCATGGCCGGCGGCGACGAGGACAAGGCGCACGAGAAGCTGGCCCGCGGCATCCCGCTCAGGCGGATCGGCGAGCCGGACGACGTGGCCTATGCGGTGGTCTATCTGGCCTCGGACGAGAGCCGCTTCGTCACCGGCGCGGAGCTGCGCATCGACGGCGGCATGAGCGCCCAGTAGGCCTCAGCCGACCATCACCGTGCCGATCAGCAGCCGCGCGCCGGGGCGGCCCATGACCTCGTTCACCGCCGCCTGCAGATCCGGCAGCAGCCGTTCGATGTCCGGCGGTTGTTGCGGGCGCAGGGTCGCCGCGTGGCGCTGGACCACCTGGGCGAGGGCGGCCCGAATGCGCGGCGCCGACTGGTCGACGCGGGCCCGCACGGCCGGGTCGGGGGCGTCGATGCCGCATTCGACGCTCATCATCCCGGGCCTGGCGCCGCCGGCGCGCGGCAGGGTGGCGGTCAGGGTCGGGACCGGGGCGTAGCTGTCGGTCGGCGCCGGCTCCGGGCCGGAGGCCGCCCGGGCGGCTCCGGCGGCCAGCAGCAGGGGCGTCAGGGCCAGGGCGGTGCGGCGATTCATCCACCCCTTCTGCCCGCCCGGGGTTTCAGACCGGTTTATGGGCCGGCTCCAGCGGCCGCAGGTCCAGCGCCGCGAACAGGGCCGCGTCGGCGTCCTGTTCCGGATTGGGCGTGGTCAGCAGCTTGCCGCCGACGAAGATCGAATTGGCCCCCGCCAGGAAGCACAGCGCCTGCATCTCCGGGCTCATCGTTTCGCGCCCGGCCGACAGCCGCACCATCGACTTCGGGCAGACCAGCCGGGCCACGGCCACGGTGCGCACGAACTCGATGGGGTCGATCTCGCCCTCGCGCCGGACCCGCTCGCCCAGCGGCGTGCCGGCTACCGGCACCAGGGCGTTCACGGGCAGGCTGTCCGGATGCTCGGGCAGGGTGGCCAGGGCGTGCAGCAGTCCGGCCCGGTCGCGTCGGCTTTCGCCCATGCCGACGATGCCGCCGCAGCAGGTGCTCATCCCGGCCTCGCGCACGTGCCTGAGCGTTTCGAGCCGGTCCTCATAGGTCCGGGTGGTCACCACCTCGGCGTAGTATTCCGGCCCGGTGTCCAGGTTGTGGTTGTAGAAATCCAGCCCGGCGGCCTTCAGCTGGCGCGCCTGCTCGGCGGTCACCATGCCGAGGGTGGCGCAGGTCTCCAGCCCCAGCGCCTTCACCCCGGCGATCATGGCCGCCAGCTTCGGCGCGTCCCGGTCCTTCAGCTCGCGCCACGCCGCCCCCATGCAGAACCGCGTGGCGCCGCCGGCCTTGGCCGCCATGGCTTCGGCGATCACCGCCTGGGCGTCCATCAGCTTCCCGGCCTTCAGCCCGGTGTCGAAGCTGGCCGACTGGCTGCAGTAGCCGCAGTTCTCGGCGCAGCCGCCGGTCTTGATCGAGAGCAGCTGGCTCTTCTGCACTTCGGACGGGTCGAACCAGCGGCGGTGCACCGTCGCGGCCTCATAGACCAGCTCCATGAACGGCAGGGCGAACAGGGCCTCGACCTCGGCCTGGGTCCAGTCGTGGCGGGGCAGCGCCCGGTCGCGGGCGGGGCGGAAAGTCGCGTCGTCGGCCATGGTCCCTCCTGGACGAGGCGCAGCTGTAACAAGCCGGCGCCGCGCGTCCAAGCGGGCCTCAGGCGGCGGCGCGGCGCGACCTCTGGTCCTCGTCGAGGCGGAAGCGGCCGACCTGGGCGTTCAGTCCCAGCGCTTCGTTCGCCAGCTGGCGCGCCGCGGCGGTGGCCTGTTCGGTCATGGCGGCGTTCTGCTGGGTGATCTCGTCCATCTCGCCCATGGCCCGGCGCACCCGGGCCAGGCCGTCGGCCTGCTCGCGGGCCGAACCGGCGATGCCGCCGGCCAGGCCGTCGACCGCCGTGACCCGGCCGCCGATGCGCTCGAGCGCTTCGCCGGTGCGCTCGACCAGCTCCACGCCGCGCGCCACCTGCGCCGAGGAGGTGGAGATCAGCTCGCGGATCTCGCCAGACGCCTCGGACGCCCGCTGGGCCAGGGCGCGGACTTCCTGGGCAACCACGGCGAAGCCGCGTCCGGCCTCGCCGGCGCGGGCCGCCTCGACCCCGGCGTTGAGCGCCAGCAGATTGGTCTGGAAGGCGATCTCGTCGATCAGGCTGGTGAAGCGGCCGATCTCGGCCGAGGAGCCGGCGATGGCGTGGATCGCCTCGACCGCCTCGCCGACCACCTGGACGGTCCGTTCGACGTCGCTGCGGGCGGTGGCCAGGGCTTCGGCGGTCTGGCGGGCGCCGTCGGCGGTGGCCGCGACCTGGCGGGCGATGGCGTCGGTCTCGGCCACCGTGCGCTCCAGGTTGGCCGCCTGCCGTTCGGTGCGGCTGGCCAGGTCCTCCGACGCGACGGCCAGCTGGCCCGAGCCGGCGCTGAGGCTGCCGACGCTGTCGGCCACCGCGCGCACCGCCCGGCGCAGGGCCCCGGTGGCGGCGTGGAAATCATCCTGCAGCGAGCGGTACTCCGGCGGGAAGGCGCCGGGGATGCTCACCGACAGGTCGTTGCCGGCCAGGGCGTGCAGGGCCTCGCCGAGGGCCTGCACGACCTCGTTCTGGCGCGCCTCGACGGCCTCGCGGGCGGCCCGGGCCTCGTCGCGCGCCTCCTGCAGGGCGTCCAGATAGATCGAGATGGCCAGGTCCATGTCCAGCATGACCCGCTGGGTCAGCTCGCCGATCGCCTCGGCCGTGGCCTGGTCGTGGGCCCGCCCGGCGAACAGCCGCCGCGGCCGGCCGATGATGGCGCGCGTCAGGTGCGCCAGGATCACGCTGTAGCCGCCGATGTACCAGCGCGGCTCCAGGCCGATGCGGGCGTGGACCCGGCCGATGACGCGCACCGAGGCGGCGTAGTCGCCGTCGGCCCGGCCCTCGATGATCGCGGCCCAGTGGCGCTGCTGCGCCTCGTGGGCGGTGGCGATGTGGCCCTCGTCGCGGAAGAAGCGGCGGGTCTCCGGCGCCTGCCGGACCCGGTCGTAGAAGGCGTCCAGCGCCTGCGGCAGCACCTGCTTCAGAAGCGGCGCCACGGCGCGATAGCCGGGCGAGGCGGGCCCCAGGCCCATGAATTCCAGACGGCGGTCGATGCCTTCGTTGGCCATGACGCGAAACTCTACGCGAACCCGGGCGCGGTACGGGGCGCCCGCGACGGCTGTCGCAGTCCAGCGGTGTCCAAAGCCTTAAGGCGAAGCTGGACGTTCGGTCGCAGCCCCCGCGATCATATAAAGATATCCTTATATCCCGTTGCCGCCGCGACCCGCGCCGTCTATAGAGCGCGCCACCCCGAGGATATTCTCGCGCCCAAGGAGGCCGCCCCGTGACCGACTACATCGTCCGCGACATCTCGCTCGCCGAGTTCGGCCGCAAGGAAATCGCCATCGCCGAGACCGAGATGCCCGGCCTGATGGCGCTGCGGGCCGAGTACGGCGCGCAAAAGCCGCTGAAGGGCGCGCGCATCGCCGGCTCGCTGCACATGACCATCCAGACCGCGGTGCTGATCCAGACGCTTGAAGCCCTGGGCGCCGAGGTCCGCTGGGCCAGCTGCAACATCTTCTCGACCCAGGACCACGCCGCGGCCGCCATCGCCGACGCCGGCACCCCGGTGTTCGCCGTCAAGGGCGAGACGCTGTTCGAGTACTGGGAGTACGCCCACAAGATCTTCGAATGGGCCGACGGCGGCTATCCGAACCTGATCCTCGACGACGGCGGCGACGCCACCTTGCTGTGCGTGCTGGGGCCCAAGGCGGAGAAGGACCCGTCGGTGCTCGACAAGCCGCAGAACGAGGTAGAGGTAGCCCTGTTCGCGGTGATGAAGAAGTACCTGGCCGAGAAGCCGGGCTTCTATTCGGCCATCCGCGCGGCCATCGGCGGGGTGTCCGAAGAGACCACCACCGGGGTCAACCGGCTGTACCAGATGGCCCAGCGCGGCGAGCTGCCGTTCCCGGCCATCAACGTCAACGACAGCGTGACCAAGTCCAAGTTCGACAACCTGTACGGCTGTCGCGAGTCGCTGGTCGACGCCATCCGCCGCGGCACCGACGTCATGCTGTCGGGCAAGGTCGCCGTGGTCTGCGGCTACGGCGACGTGGG
>CAZQBJ010000009.1:15555-25852 GCA_964591465.1 uncultured Brevundimonas sp. | reverse complement strand
GGCCGACGAGGCCGAGCTGGCCGCCATGATCGCCACCTCGCTCGAGATCGACGACCGGCCCTCGGCCTTCCGGTATCCGCGCGGCGACGGGGTCGGGGTCGAGATTCCCGAGCTGGCCGCGCCGCTGGAGATCGGCAAGGGCCGCATCGTGCGCGAGGGGACGGCGGTGGCCCTCCTGTCGCTGGGAACCCGTCTTGAGGAGTCGCTCAAGGCGGCCGACGTCCTGGCCGCCCGCGGCGTCTCGGCCACCGTGGCCGACGCCCGCTTCGCCAAGCCGCTGGACGCCGATCTGATCCTGCGCCTGGCGCGCGAGCACGAGGCCCTGATCACGGTCGAGGAGGGGGCGATGGGCGGCTTCGGCGCCTTCGTCCTTCAGCTGCTGGCCGAGAAGGGCGCGCTGGATGCCGGCCTCAAGGTGCGCACCCTGCACCTGCCGGACATCTTCCAGGACCAGGACAAGCCCGAGGCGATGTACGCCGCCGCCGGCCTCAACGCCGAGCACATCGCGGCGGCGGCCCTGTCGGCCCTGGGCGTCAGCGCCAGCCGGGGCGCCGCGCGGGCCTGAGCCGGCCTCAGCCGCAGGCGTTCAGAAAGGCGGCCGGGGCGCGCGAGCTCGCCGGCTGCGGCGCCAGGCCGTAGCGCTCGCCGCCTTCCCACACGGCGATCCAGCCGACCTGTCCGAACCGCTGGAACACCGGGTCGCGCGCCGGCGCCTCCGCGACCAGATAGTCGCCGTCATGCAGCACGGACGGCTCGGCCCGGGCCGGATAGACCGCGCTCAGGCCGTCGGACTCCAGCCGCAGCTCGCGCCGCGCGTCGGTTTCGGCGGTCAGGATCATCTCCAGCCGGCCCGAGCCGTTGCGGCAGCTGAACGACAGCTTGACGTCGTCGGACTCCGGCGCGCCCCAGGCGAGCGAGGCGTCCTGGTCGCCGGCGTTGAAGAACCAGTCGTAGCCGGGCGTCGGCGCAGGCGGCGCCGCCAGGGGCGGCCCGGCGGGCGCGCCGCCGCCGCTGGCGCAGGCCGCCGCCGTCAGCGCCAGCGCGCTGGCGATCGCGGTCCGGATCATGGTCGTGCGGGTCATGTCGAAGCTCCCCTCCGGTGTCCCTATTCGCCGCACAGGGCGGCGAACCGGCCCAGCTGCGGCAGGTGCCGCGGGCCGATCATGACGGCCCGCGTCTCGTCGCCCGAGCGGACCTCCAGCCGTCCGGAGGTCTGGAAGGCGGCGAACACCGGGTGATCCAGCCGCAGCGGCGCGGTCAGGCGCGGGCCGCCGGCGCCGGACTGGCCCTCGGCCTCGACCGCCGCGCTGGCCTCGCCCGAGGACAGGGTGGCGAAGCCGTTGCCGGCCGCGGTCAGGCCATAGACAGTGACCCGCGCGACCCCGCCATGGGCGTCGCACGCCAGCACGGTGCGCAGGCGGGTGGTGTCGGGAATCTCGTTGGCCAGGACGATGGAGTCGCCGTTCTCATACAGCGTCCAGGTCCAGCCGCCGGTCTGGGCGGCGAGGGTCGCCGCAAGCGCCAGTCCGAGCATGCCCCCTCCGTCGACCGTTCAAAGTCCGGTGTAATGTGGTCAGACCGCGTCGGCGCCGCAATAGGCGATGAAGGCGCTGACCAGCCGACGCTCGGCGGCGTCGGCCCGCAGGCGGTGGCCGCCCGACTGGCTCTCGACCGGCATCCGGCCGTCGTTGGCCAGCTGCATCAGCACCGGATCGCGCAGCGGCACACGGGTTTCGAAGGCCACGCCGGCCGACAGCGGGTCGGCCTCGACCGGCCCGGCGCCAACCCGTTGCAGCCTCGGCGTGTCGGGCTGGACGTCGCCATAGACGACCGCCTCGCGATCCCCCGGCGTGCAGGTCAGCATCATGGCCAGCTGGTCCGAATTGGCCACGCCATAGGCGAGCTTGGCCATCGGCCCTTCATGATACAGGTGCCAGCCCATGGGCGCCGGATCGGGCTGTTGCACGCTCAGCGGCGCCTCCACGGGGCGCGCCGCGACGGTGAACAGGCCGAGCAGGCCGACGGCGGGGACCAGAACCTTAAGCATGTCTTAACACTCGCATCCGGCGGCGGAAACGCGAGGAGCCGACAAGGGTTCACGGCCCAGCTCGATCACAACCGCTGTGACCGAGCTTGACCATTGGGCGGATGAACGGCGGCTGAGCGCCGCCGCCGGGGTTCCGTCAGGATCAGAAGGGGCTGAAGCGCTCCAGCAGCGACTGGCCGGCGGGGGCCGCCTGCATCCGGCTGACGTCGCCGCGGCCGCCGTAGGAGATGCGCGCCTCGGCGATCTGGGTGTGGTTGATGGTGTTGGCCGAGCTGATGTCCTCGGGCCGCACGATGCCGGCCACGGTCAGCTCGCGCACCTCGCGGTTGGTCCGCACCTCCTGGCGGCCCTGGATGACCAGGTTGCCGTTGGGCAGCACCGAGGTGACGACCGCGGCGATGGTCAGGGAGACGCGCTCGGACCGGCTGATGGCGCCCGAGCCGGTCGAGGCGCTTTCGCCGCCCAGGCCGATCAGGTTGGCCGGGTCGAAGCCCGACGGGAAGGCGCTGGCCACCTCGTTCTCGAAGCCGAGGAAGTTGCTGACGCCGGTGCTCATCTCGTTCGAGCGGCTGCGCTGGGTGGTGTTCTGCGTCTGGGCGCGGTCGTTGATGTCGATGTTCACCGTCAGGATGTCGCCGACATAGCGGGCCCGCTGGTCGCCGAAGAAGGTGCGCGCGCCGGTCCGCCACAGCGAATTGGCCGAGGCCGGGGCCGGCTGCGGGGGCGGCAGAACCTGCTGGGTGGTCGGCACCAGGGCCGCCGGATAGCCGATCGGGGCCAGCTCGGGCCCGCGGACGGCCTCGATGGCGGTCGAGCAGGCGCCGAGGGCGAACATCGGCAGGGCGAGGGCGGCGAGAGCGAGACGGCGCATGACGGGCGTCCTTTAGCGAAGAGCGGCGAAATCGGAGGGGGAGGCGGCGCGGGCGGCCAGGGCCGCCGGACCGGCGACGGCGCGGCCCGGGGCCACGGCGACCGCCTGGATGGTGCGGCCGGACTGCACGTTGAGCACCGAGAAGGGCTCGCCGACCGCGGCGTTCTGCTGGGCCCGGCCGGTCAGGGTCAGGTGCACGCCGCCGGCGTTGAACTCGACCTGGACCATGGTGTTGCGCTCGATCACCTGCGGCGCGGTCAGGTCGCGGCCCGAGACGGCGGCGCCGGCGCGCAGCGGCCGGCGGGCCTCCAGTCCGATCACCTCGGCCGCGTCGCCGGGGGCGCCGGCCGGCGCCTGGTGGGCCTGGACGGTGGTCCAGATCACGTCCTGGGGCCCGACCACCTCGCCCGAGGCCAGATTGCGCGCATAGGTCAGCACCTCGACGGTGGCGGCGCTGGTCCGGGCGGCGCCGGCGGCCGGGGCCGGGGCGGACGCCGAGGGGGCGGCCCCCTGACGGACGACGATGCGGCGCAGGCCGGTCGGATTGGTCCACTGCACCCCTGCGGCGCGGGCCAGGGCCTGGACCTGGCCGGCGTCCAGCACGGCGGTGGCCCCGGCGCGGGCGCCGACCGCCACGTCCGCGGCGCTGCCGGCGCCTTCGAACAGGTCGCCCAGGGTGATGCGGCCGTCGTGGTCGACCGGCTCGGGGCGAAGGGTGACGACGCCGGCCAGGGCCGGGGCGGCCGCCAGCAGCAGGGCCAGGCCCGCCGCCGCGCCGCCGAACAGGGTCTTGCGCAGGGCCATGGCGATTATCCCTTCACCTGGGCCGCGGCGGCCAGCATTTCGTCGGCGGTGGAGATGACCTTGGAGTTCATCTCGTAGGCCCGCTGGGCGACGATCAGGGCGGTGATCTCGCTCACCGCGTCGACGTTCGAGGCCTCGGTGTAGCCCTGCATCAGCTGGCCAAATCCGACGTCGCCGGGGGCGCCGATGTTGGCCGGGCCCGAGGCGGCGGTCTCGAGGAACAGGTTGTCGCCGATGGCCTCGAGGCCCGCCTCGTTGAAGAACTGGGCCAGCTCCAGCTGGCCGACGATCTGCGGCGCCGGGTCGCCGTCGGTCAGCACCTGGACCTGGCCGCCGGGCGAGATGATCACGTCGCGGGCGTCCTGCGGGATGCTGATCTCCGGCTGCACCGTGTAGCCGTCGTCGGTGACCAGCAGGCCCTCGCCGTTGACCGCGAAATTGCCGGCCCGGGTGTAGGCCATGTCGCCCGAGGGCATCAGGATCTGGAAATAGCCCCGGCCGTCGATGGCCAGGTCGAAGGTGTTGCCGGTGGCCGTCGGCGAGCCCTGCTCGGTGATGCGGTAGACCGAGCCGGCCTTGACCCCCGAACCGATCTGGATGCCGGTCGGCACCACCGTGCCGGTGGCCGAGGACTGCGCGCCCATCCGTTCGACGTTCTGGTACAGCAGGTCCTGGAACTCCGCGCGCTGCCGCTTGAAGCCCACGGTGTTCATGTTGGCGATGTTGTTCGAGATGACCTCGACGTTCAGCTGCTGGGCCGACATCCCGGTCGCGGCGGTTCTCAGGGCGCGCATGGCTCGCTCTCCTTACGAGACCCGGCCCAGGCGCTCGACGGCGCGCCGGGACAGGTCATTGGTCTGGTCGATCATCTTGACCGTGCGCTCGTAGGCGCGGCTGATCTCGATGAGGTTGGTGATCTCAAGGATCGAGTTGACGTTCGAGCCCTCCAGCATCCCCTGGCGGACGCGCGCGTCCGGCGCGTCGGCGGGCTGGGCGTTGGAGGTGTTGACGTACAGGCCGTCGCCGCCCTTGCTGAGCACCGACAGCACGTCGAAGCGCACGACGCCCAGGCGGGCGATCTGCTGGCCTTCCTGGCTGATCACCCCGTCGGCCGACACCTGCGGCGCGCCCAGGGCCGGGTCCAGCACGATCTCGGCCCCGCCCTGGTCCAGCACCGCCAGGCCGCCCTCGGTGGTCAGCACGCCCTCGGCGTTGGTGGTGAACGACCCGTCGCGGGTGTAGCGGTCGCCATCGGGGCCCTGGACCCGGAAGAAGGCGCCCTCGCCCTCGATGGCGAAGTCCAGGGTGCGGCCCGTCTGGGCCATCGGGCCCTGGCCGTAGTCGCGGCCCACGCCGTTATCCAGCACGAAATTGGCCGGGCCCTGGACGCCGACGTTGCGGGCCCGCGGGCCCTGCTCGGTGGCGATCAGCAGCTGCTCCACCTTGAACCCGGTGGTGTTGGCGTTGGCGATGTTGTTGGCCGCGATGTCCAGTTCGCGGCGCAGGGTCATCTGCCGGGACAGTCCGATGTAGGCGGCGTTTTCCACGTCGAGGCGCTCCTTCACCCCGATCCCGAGCAAGGGGCGGGCCAGAAGGGTTAACCGTTGTCTGGCAAGGGTTTGCGCGGCCAAGCTGGATTCGGCGCCCGGCAAGTTCTGCCGGTTTTGAACGTCTCGTTAACCAAACATGGCCCATCTGGACGGGGTGCGCGCTGGCGCCGGGGCGGGTAGGCCATGTTGAAGTTCGGCAAGAAGAAAAACGCTGCGCCGCAAGGCGATCAGGCGGAGGCGGAGGTCCCGCCGGCCGACGGGGCCGAGGGCGCGGACGCCGCGCCGGCGAAGAAGAAGCCGCCGATGATGCTGATCATCGGGGCCGCCGCCATCCTGGTGCTGGGTCTTGGCGGCGCCGGGGCCTGGTTCCTGTTCCTCAAGCCGGCCCCGGCCGAGGCGGGCGACGGCCACGCCCCGGCCGCGTCGAGCGGCGGTCACGGCGAGGCGCCGGCGGCCGGCGATGCGGCGGCGGGCGAGGTCCGCTCCGGCCCCGACGGCGTGACCTTCTACACCCTGCCGGACCTGATCGTGAACATTCAGTCGCCCGACGGTCGGCCCAGCTATCTGAAGCTGAAGCTGACGCTCGAGATGAGCGATCCGGCCGTGGCCGCCCGCCTCCAGGCCGAGGCGCCGCGGCTGCAGGACATGTTCCAGGGCTTCCTGCGCGAGCTGCGCCCCGAGGACCTGGCCGGCTCGTCGGGCAGCCATCAGCTGCGCATGGAGATCCTGCGCCGGGTCAATCTGATCGCCGCCCCCGGCCAGGTCGACGCGGTGCTTATCGAGGAAATGCTGGTGCAATGAGTGATCCCCTCGACACCAACGGTCTGCCCGACCTGGGCCCCGCCGGGACCGAGGAGGAGGCCGACGCCGCCGTGGCCGCCGCCACCGGTCCCGAACGCGTCCTGAACCAGGACGAGATCGACAGCCTGCTGGGCTTCGACCTCGGCGACGACGACGCGGCCGACCGCACCGGCATCCGGGCGATCATCAACTCGGCGCTGGTGTCCTACGAGCGCCTGCCGATGCTCGAGATCGTCTTCGACCGCCTGGTGCGGCTGATGACGACCAGCTTGCGCAATTTCACCAGCGACAATGTCGAGGTCAGCCTCGACAACATCTCCTCGATCCGCTTCGGCGACTACCTGAACTCCATCCCCCTGCCGGCCATCCTTGCGGTGTTCCGGGCCGAGGAGCTGGACAACTACGGCCTGCTGACGGTCGACTCGAACCTGATCTATTCGATCGTCGACGTGCTGCTGGGCGGCCGCCGGGGCACCGCCGCCCTGCGCATCGAGGGCCGGCCCTACACGACCATCGAGCGGGTGCTGGTCCAGCGCATGGTCGAGGTGGTGCTGAACGACGCCCGCGCCGCCTTCGAGCCGATGACCCCGGTGCATTTCAACCTGGACCGGCTGGAGACCAACCCGCGCTTCGCCGCCATCGCCCGGCCGGCCAACGCCGCCATCCTGGTCAAGCTGCGCATCGACATGGAGGACCGCGGCGGGCGCATCGAACTGCTGCTGCCGTACGCCACCCTCGAGCCCATCCGGAAGATGCTGCTGCAGCAGTTCATGGGCGAGAAGTTCGGCCGCGACAACATCTGGGAAAGCCACCTGGCGACCGAGCTCTGGACCACCCAGCTGGAGGTCCGCGCGGTGCTCGACGAGCGCCAGGCGCCCCTGTCGGACGTGCTGAACCTCAAGGTCGGCGACACCCTGATGCTGAATGCGACGGCCGACAGCGATGTCGGCATCCGCTGCGGCGCCGTGCCGCTGACCACCGGCCGCATGGGCCGCCGGGGCCAGCACATCGCGGTGCGCGTCGACCAGCCGATCACCGCCGAGGCGGTCGAGAGCCTGACCAGGAGTCGGAAATGAGCCAAGCGGGAATGATCCTCGACGTGCTGCTGATCGCGCTGCTGCTGGCGGCGCTCGGCTACGGCGTGCGGCTGGAGGCCAAGCTGCGGGCCCTGCGCGAGGGCCAGGTCGGCTTCGCCAAGGCGGTCGGCGAGCTGAACGGCGCCGCCGCCCGGGCCGAGGCGGCCATCTCCACCCTGCGCAACGCCAGCGAGGAAACCGACCTGCTGCACGACCGCATCGTCAAGGCGCGGGCCCTGAAATCCGAACTGGCCGCCTTCATCGAGGGCGTGCCGCTGCGCAGCCAGGCCGCCCGGACGGCGCCGCCGGCGTCGGCCCCCGCGGCCCGTCCGGCCGAGCCCGCCGCGCGGGAGCCCGCCCCCCGCGCCGCGCCGCGCCCGGCCGGCCCGGTGCTGCAGGCCCTGGCCGCTAACCAGGCTGCTCAGCAAAGCATCAACCGCGCCCGGCGTAAGCTGGACGAAGATCTGTTCCAGCCCGCCGCCTGACGGCGAACCCGAAAGTCCGCGATGAGCAAGCTTCCCCGCCTGTTGCCCCTGATCGCCGTCGCCATCGGCGGCGTCGTCGCGGTGCGCGCCATCGGCGCCGGCCCCGACCTGTTCCAGGGCGCCCGCGCCTGGGCGGCCGAGACCACCACCGCGACCGCGGCCGCGACCGGCGGCTCGGAGCTGCCGCCGGCGGTGTGCGCCCTGTCGCCCGAACAGCTGGCTCAGCAGGCGGGCATCTCGCCGGCCGAGCTGCGCATCATCCAGAGCCTGTCGGCGCGCCGAGGCGAGCTGGACCTGCGCGAGGAAGACCTGGCCACCCAGCTGCCGCTGATGCTGGCGGCCGAACAGAAGCTCGACGACAAGATCCGCGAGCTGAACGCCATCAAGGCCGAGGTCGAGGCCCTGCTGGGCCAGGCCGACAGCCGCGAGCAGGCCGAGATCAACCGTCTGGTCGAGGTCTATCAGGCCATGCGCCCGCGCGACGCGGCCCCCGTGCTGGCCTCGCTCGACGACGAGGTGCGCCTGCCGGTGGCCGCGGCCATGCGGCCCCGCTCGCTGGCCGCCATCCTGGCCCAGATGCCGCCGGCCGCGGCCCAGGAGCTGACCGAGAAGCTGGCCCGCCGTTACGAGGGCGAGAACTTGGCCGCGCGCGCGGCGCGGGCGTCCGCCGACGAACCGGCCGCCAGTCCGGCCCGCACCGCCGCCGCCGCCGCGCCGCCGCCGGCCGCGACCAGCGCCGCCAGCCCGCCGGCCTCGCAGCGCCCCCGCGCCCGGCCTGCCGCCAGCCGTCCGGCCGCCACCCCGCCGGCGCGCCGTCCGGCCGCCGAAACCCCGGCCGACGCCGCCCCGTCCGGTCCGCGCCCCTACCAGGCCGACGCCGAGGCGGGCGCCGCCGACGCCGCCGCGGCCGATCCGGCCCGGTCCCCGCCCGCCCAGCCGCGCCAGTCGGTGCAATAGGCGCCGGCCCGGTTGGCGCCGGGCCCGGCTGTGGCTATGCACGCGCACGGACCGC
This sequence comes from uncultured Brevundimonas sp., assembly GCA_964591465.1. Taxonomy (GTDB): domain Bacteria; phylum Pseudomonadota; class Alphaproteobacteria; order Caulobacterales; family Caulobacteraceae; genus Brevundimonas. The sequence continues at coordinate 17,206 of CAZQBJ010000009.1, read as the reverse complement.
CCCGGGTCCCGACGCGAGCGTGACATCCATGAGCCAGACGCCCCCCGATCGTCTTTCGGTCAATCCGACCAGCCCCCACTACGACGCCGAGGCCCTGGCCCGCGGCGTGGGCGTGCGCTTCAAGGGCGAGGAAAAGACCAACGTCGAGGAATACTGCGTCAGCGAGGGCTGGGTGCGCCTGGCCGTCGGCAAGAGCGTCGATCGCAAGGGCAATCCGCTGACGATCAAGCTGCAGGGCCCGGTCGAGCCCTATTTCCAGACCGACGAGGGCTGAGGCCCGGGCGGGTGGTGAACCTCTTGCCGGCCCCGCGAGTTGGGCCGGGATGAACACGCCCGCGCTGCTGCCCTCCGCCCTGATCGGCGCGGTCGCCTCCGCCCGCTCCATGACCCCGATGGCCGCCCTGGCCGCCGCCCACGTCGCCGGCCGCCGGACGCCCGGCCGCCTGCGCCTGCTGACCCATCCGCTGTTCACCGTCGGGGCCCTGGCCATGGGGGTGGGCGAGCTGCTGGGCGACAAGATGAAGTCGGCCCCTGACCGCACCGTGTTTCTCGGTCTGCTGGCGCGGGTGATGAGCGCCGGCATCGCCGGCGGCGCCCTGGCCCCGCGCGGCCGCGAACGGGCGGGGGCGGGACTGGCCGTCGCGACGGCCGTGCCGCTGGCCTATGCGACCCTGGCGGCGCGCAAGCGGGGCATGCGGGCGATCGGCCAGACGAAGAGCGGCCTGATCGAGGACGCGCTGATCGTCGGCGCGGGCGCGGCGGTGGTCGCCTGGGCCGTGAACCGCGCGGTCCGTTGACCGGACCGCCGGGAAGCTGCAAACCCCGCTGCATGCTGCAGAACCTCTCTCCCCTGGCCCGCGAGGCCCGCGCCTGGCCGTTCGAACAGGCCCGCAACCTTCTGAACCATGTTCTGAAGAAGCGGCTGTCGGACGCGGACCGCAACGCCGCGCGCCTGCTGATCGACGCGGGCAAGGCGGACGAGGCGCTGGCCACGTTCGAGGCCCTGCGCAAGCCCGTGCTGTTCGAGACCGGCTACGGCCCCTCGGGCCTGCCGCACATGGGCACCTTCGGCGAGGTGGCGCGCACGACCATGGTGCGCAACGCCTTCCGCGCCCTGACCGGCGACCACTGGCCGACGCGGCTGGTGGCGTTCAGCGACGACATGGACGGCCTGCGCAAGGTGCCCGAGGGCATCCCGAACCCCGAAATCCTGCAGGAGGACCTGCACAAGCCGCTGACCGTGGTGCGCGACCCGTTCGGCACGCACGACAGCTTCGGCGCGCACAACAACGCCCGCCTGCGCGTCTTCCTCGACGGCTTCGGCTTCGACTACGAGTTCCTGTCCTCGACCGAGCAGTACCGCTCGGGCCGCTTCGACGAGGTGCTGCTGCGCCTGCTGGAGCGGTTCGACGACGTGCAGGCGATCATGCTGCCGACCCTGGGCGAGGAGCGGCGGGCGACCTATTCGCCGTTCCTGCCGATCAGCCCGGTGACCGGCCACGTGCTGCAGGTCCCGACGCTGGAGCGGAACGTGGCCAAGGGCACGATCGTGTTCGACGACCCGGCCGGCGGCCGCACCGAGGTCCCGGTCACGGGCGGCCATGTGAAGCTCCAGTGGAAACCCGACTGGGCCATGCGCTGGACGGCGCTG
>CAZQBJ010000009.1:7858-15545 GCA_964591465.1 uncultured Brevundimonas sp. | reverse complement strand
CGACTACGAGATGTCGGGCAAGGACCTGATCGAGAGCGTGCGCGAAAGCTCCAAGGTCTGCCGCGCCCTTGGCGGCGTGCCGCCCGAAGGGTTCAACTACGAACTGTTCCTCGACGCCGAGGGCAAGAAGATCTCCAAGTCCAAGGGCAACGGCCTGACCATGGAGGAGTGGCTGCGCTACGGCACGCCCGAGAGCCTGTCGTGGTACATGTTCCAGTCGCCCAAGTCGGCCAAGTCTTTGCACTTCAACGTCATTCCGCGGGCGATCGACGACTATCTGTCGTTCATCGAGCAGTACAAGACGCAGGAGCCGGCCAAGCGGATCGACAATGCGGTGTGGTCGATTCACGCCGGCGATCCGCCGACCCACACCTCGCCGGTGTCCTTCTCGCTGCTGCTGAACCTGGTCGGGGTGGCCAACGCCTCGGACAAGGCCCAGCTGTGGGCCTATTTCGCCAAATACCTGCCGGAGGCCACGCCGGAGTCCGAGCCGCTGCTGGACCAGCTGATGGACCGGGCGCTGAACTACTACGTGGACTTCGTGAAGCCGACGAAGGCCTACCGGGCGCCGGACGAGAAGGAGAGGGCGGCGCTGCTGGATCTGGCCGAACGCCTTCGCCAGCTGCCGCCCGACACCACCGACGGCGAGGAGATCCAGAACGTGGTCTATGCGGTGGGCAAGGAACACGCCTTCGAGCCGCTGCGCGCCTGGTTCGCCGCCCTGTACGAGGTCTTGATGGGCCAGTCCCAGGGCCCGCGGTTCGGCTCGTTCGCGGCCATCTACGGCCTGGGGCGGACCATCGAACTGATCGAACAGGGCGCCCGGGGCGAACTGGCCGGCTGATCCGAGCCGGCGTCGGCTACTGGCTGGCCCAGACGATGCGGGCCACCCAGTCCAGCTCGCTGCGGCGGAAGGCGCGGTCCTCGTAGGCCGGATTGATCGAGCGAAGCACCAGGCTGGTCGGGGTCAGGCGGGCGATCTCCTTGGCCATCACCTCGCCGGCGCGGGTGCGCGCCACGACCCGGTCGCCCCGCCGCAGGGCCGTCTGGGCCGGATCGACGATCACCCGGTCGCCGGCGCGATACAGCGGCGCCATGGAGTCTCCGGCGATCTCGACGCAGAACGCCCCGGCCGAGGCGTCCGGCAGCTCGATCCGGTCCCAGCCCTCGCCGACCGGAAAGCCGGCGTCGTCGAAATAGCCGTCGGCCCCGGCCTGGGCCATGCCGATCACCGGCACCCCGCGCGGCCGCGCCGCGTCGCCGCCGTCGGCCAGGGCCGCGAACTGCGAGAAGCTCAGCCCCGCGACCTCCAGCACCTTGGCCAGGCTCTCGGTCGAGGGCCACCGCGGCCGCTGGCCGCCGGACAGGCGCTTGGACGGATTGAAGCTGGTCGGGTCCAGCCCCGCGCGCCGGGCCAGCCCCGACGGGCTCAGCCCCAGCCGCGCGGCCAGGGCGTCCACCGCCGACCAGAGCTGGGCATGGGTCAGGGACATGGCGCCGCCTTCGGATGAGTCGGCCGCCAGTATGACAGGGCTAGGAAAATATGCCTAGCGGTCGCCGCCGGCGGCCAGGCGCTCCTGCCAGGCGAAGAAGGTCCCCACCGCGATCGCCCCCAGAACCCCGTAGCCGGCGAGGGCCAGCAAGGTGTTGAAAGAATAGGTATCTGGGCGGACCCCGATCATTGTGACGCCGTGGCCCAGGATCGCGAACATCTGGAAACCGGCCGCCCAGATCGGCCAGGTTCGCGGCGATTTCCACGCGAGGCCGACAAATACCAGCAGAACAACCGTGTCGATCGCGAAGATCGGGTACTGAACCGAAGCGGGCCCAATGCTGCCGTGAACCACCATTGTCGCGAACCACGCCAGCACATGCGTGATGATACCCATCTTCTCCAGATCCTCGCCCTTCCAGTAGACGAAGATGAAGACGAGGAGCGTAACCGCGCCAAAAATCTGAGAGTAAATGGATTCCAGCAACAGAAAGCCCCCGAGTCATCCGACCCGGGGGCGATCATGCCGTATCTGCGTTAACGACCGATACCGACCTTAACGCGAGTTACAGAGATTTAAGACGCCACGCGCAGCGGCGGGACGACCTTCAGCGAACCCTGGATCGGGGTGCCCGATTCGCCCTTGTCGCCGCCGGCGCCGGCGGCGAACACGCCCCAGCCCATCCGGCGGTGATCCTTGGCCAGCTCCTGGTGCGTCGCGACGATCGCGGCCCGGGCTTCGCCGAGGGTGGCCAGGGTTTCCATGACCTTGGCCTGCGATTCCGAGAAGGTGATGGCGGACAGGCCGAGCTCGGCGCGGGCCGTCATCATGTTCTGGAACATGGCGGTCGCCTGGACCAGGGCGGCGTCGATCGCCTTTTCGGTGGCGTACAGATCTTCGGCCACACCCGAAATCAGTTCGGCTTTATCCATAATAATCCCCCAACAAGGATGGTAAATCATTCCTTAACAGGAGAATGGGGTGTCCGAAAGTGGGAATCTTCTCATTTCACCTGTGGAGGGAATCCGGACGGGGCCGGTCGCGCCTCAGTCGCGGGCGGCCGGCTCGTCCAGAAGGAAGTGCGCGTGCAGCATGGCGATCGGCTGGCTGCGCGATTCCTGCCAGGCTTCCACGTGCACATTGGCGATGCGTTTGCCCGCCTTGTTGACCCGGGCCCGGGCGAAGGTGTCCAGCGGCCGGCCCGAGCGCAGATAGGCGACCGTGACGTTGATCGGCCGCGGCAGGCGGGCGCGCGGCTCCAGGATGGCCAGCTGGGCCGTGGCGGTCATCTCGAGGAAGGCCGCCGTGGCCCCGCCGTGCAGCGCCGGCAGCAGCGGATTGCCGATCAGCTGCTCGGCGAACGGCATGATCACCGTCAGCTCGTCGCCGGCCCGCTCGGACCGCAGGCCCAGCAGGCGGGCGTAGGGGATGGTCTCCAGCACCAGATCGGCGGCGCTCATCGGCCCGCTCCGTCCGGCAGGTTCGAACCGGCCCCGCGCCTGCCGTCCAGCACATAGGCGCCCTGGGCGGCGGCCACCGGATCCTCGCGATCCCGGTCATAGGCCCAGGCCCGCACGAAGGCGGTGGTGCGGGTCAGGCGGAAGCAGCGGGCGCGGGCGAACAGGTCCAGCCCCGGCTCGGCCGCCCGCATGTAGTCGACCCGCAGGTCCAGGGTGGCGATCGGCTGGAACCGGCCCAGGGCGACCCACACCGCCAGGCCGCCGACGTGGTCGAGCAGGGCGGTGACCAGCCCGCCGGCCAGCACGCCGCTCTCCGGATCGCCCACCAGCTCGGCCCGGTACGGAACCTTCAGCACCACCGCGCCCTTGTCCTCCACCGACTGGAACTCGAAGCCGAGGGCATGGGTGTGCGGCGCGCCGGACGCGAGCTGGGGCAGCAGGGTCTCGATCGGGACGTCGGTCATGACCGAATCCTTAGCCGCCCGCGCTGGGCGCGAGAAGCCGCCGGGCCCATATGCGTTCGATGATCCGCCCCGAAGACCTGCTGTGCCCGCGGCCCGCCGGGCTCTACTGCCCGCCGGGGGATTTCTACATCGACCCGGTGCGGCCGGTGGCGCGGGCGGTGATCACCCACGGTCACGCCGACCACGCCCGGGCCGGCCACGGGGCGGCGGCGGCCACGCCGCAGACCCTGCGCATCATGGCCGAGCGCTACGGCGAGGCCTTCGCCGGGCGGCGCGAACCGGCCGACTACGGCCAGACCTTCGGCCGCGACGGGGTGGAGGTGACCCTGGTTCCGGCCGGCCATGTGCTGGGCTCGGCCCAGGCGGTGGTCCGCTGGCGCGGCCTGACCATGGTGGTCTCCGGCGACTACAAGCGGCGGCGCGATCCGACCTGCGCCCCGTTCGAGCCGGTCCCGTGCGACGTGTTCATCAGCGAGGCGACCTTCGGCCTGCCGGTGTTCACCCATCCGGACGACGCCGGCGAGATCGCCCGCCTGCTGCGCTCGGTCGCCCAGTTTCCCGAGCGCGCGCACCTGGTCGGGGCCTACGCCCTGGGCAAGGCGCAGCGGGTCATCCGCCTGCTGCGCGAGGCCGGCTGGACCCGGCCGGTCTATGTCCACGGCGCCCTGGAGCGGCTCAACCGGCTCTATGAATCCGAAGGCGTCGCCCTGGGCCCGATCGAGCCGGCGCCGCTGGCCCCGTGCTCCGGGGCCCTGCCGGGCGAGATCGTGCTGGCCCCGCCGTCGGCCATCGCCGACCGCTGGGCGCGGCGCTTCGCCGATCCGGTGACCGCCTTCGCCTCGGGCTGGATGCGGGTGCGCGCCCGCGCCCGCCAGCGCGGCGTCGAGCTGCCGCTGGTCATTTCGGATCACGCCGACTGGGCCGAGCTGATCGCCACCTTCACCGAGCTGCGGCCCGGCGAGCTGTGGATCACCCACGGCCGCGAGGAGGGGCTGCTGCGCTGGGCCGAGCTGAACGGGATGAAGGCCCGGGCCCTGCGGCTGGTGGGCTACGAGGACGAGGGGGGCGAGGACGCCCCGGCCGCTCAGGCGACCGAACGGGCCTGACGCCCGGCCCGCGGCGCGGCCGCCTCGGCCTCGGGAACCAGGGCGGCGTTCATCGCCTGGCGCAGGCGCTCGGGCTTGATCGGCTTCTCGACCACGGCGGCCATGCCGATCGACAGATAGTGCTTGGCGTCGTCCGGATCGGCGTTGGCCGTCAGGGCGATGATCGGCACGTTGCGCGCCGGCAGCTCCAGCCCGCGGATGGTCTTGGTCGCCTCGACCCCGTCCATGCGCGGCATCTTGATGTCCATCAGCACCAGGTCGAAGCTGCGCTCGGACACCGCCTGCACGGCCTGGACCCCGTCCTCGGCGGTCTCGGAGGTGCAGCCGAACATCTCGCACAGGGCCTGGGCGACGACCCGGTTGGTCGCGTTGTCGTCGACGATCAGCACGTGCGGCTGGGTCTGCAGCTGCAGCTCGGCGATCTCCGAGACGTTGGACTCGGCCTCGACCTCGACGTGGGCGCGCGGCGCCCGCAGGTCGAAGGCGAAGGTGGCCCCGCGCCCGGCGTTGGGTTCGGCCCAGATGCGGCCGGACATGCGCTCGACGATCTGGCGGCAGATCGACAGGCCCAGGCCGGCCCCGTCGGGCCCGGCGCCGTGGACGAAGGGCTGGAAGATCTCCTCGATCTTGGCCTTGTCGATGCCCCGGCCGTTGTCGCGCACCCGCGCCTCGAGGCGCACGTCGGAGCCGTCGGCCCAGGCCTTCAGGCTGGCCTCGACCACCCCGTTGCGGGCGAATTTCAGGGCGTTGCCGATCAGGTTGTTGAACACCTGCTTCAGGCGCACCGGGTCGATCTCGGCCGCCAGCTCGGTGTCGCCCTCGTAGCCGACCAGCAGGGTGACGCTGTCCTGGGCCGCGCGCGGGGCCCAGACGGTCTGGATGTCGTCCATCACCGCGCGCAGCGCGCACGGCTCGGGCGCCAGCTCCAGCTCGCCGGCCTCGGCCCGCGACAGGTCCAGCGCGTCCTGCAGGATGCGCAGCAGGGTCTCGGAGGAATCGATGATCGTCTGCACATAGGCTTGGGCGTCGGCGCCCAGCGGCTGGCGGCGCAGCAGCTCGGCCACCGCCAGCACCCCGTTCATCGGGGTGCGCAGCTCGTGGCTCATGGCCCCGAGGAATTCGCTTCGGGCCCGGGCGGCGATCAGGGCCTCGGCGCGCGGATCGGGGGCGGCGGCGCCGGAGGCCTCGCCCTCGCCCGCCTGGCCTTCCTGGCGGGCGTGGGCCGCCTGCAGCAGCGACAGGCCGGTGCCGACGCCGAAGTACCGGCCCTGGCGGGTGACGATGAAGCCGCGCATCAGGTCGCCGGGGCGGCGGGCCAGCATCGCGTCGCAGAAGGCGTCGATGGTGGTGGAGGACTCGACCATCGCCGGGTCGGCGTCCATCGCGCGCTCGATCGGGCGGGCGGCGTAGGTGGCGCGGCCATAGGCGGCCGCCATTTTCAGGGTGAAGTCGTTGCGTTCGATCAGGCCGACCGGACGGCCGTCGACGACCACGGGGATGACCAGCGTGTCCGGTTCGCGTTCGAACCGTGCGAGAATGTCCTCGCCGAGCACGTCGGGGGACACCGGTTCGGCGCGCTCGGTAAAGACTTCGATCGTCGGCATACTGGCCGCCCGTACTCCCTGTTACCGGTGGACATTGCCCCGGGAGTTTTTGCGGAACAGTTAAGCGCGACGCAAAATCATGTTGCCGCCGTCGACCGGGCCGTCTCGGCGCAGATCCAGTCGAGGAACGCCGGGTTCGAGCCGTCGATCGTCACCCGCGAGGCGACCACCGCCGGGGTGTCGTACGGATGGCGCGCCAGGATCAGGTCGCGCAGGGCCTCGGCCCGGGCGGCGGTGGTCTTGAACAGCACCGGCGTCTCGACCGCGCGCTCGACCGCGCCCTCCCAGTGATAGATCGAGCGGATCGCCGCCCCCACGTTGGCGCAGGCGCACAATCGTTCGGCGACCGCCTCCGCGGCGAATTGCTCCGCGGTTTCCGCGTTGGGCCAGGTCGTGTAGACTAGAACGATCTCGTCTTGCATGAGGCGTCCCTCCAATGCGCGCGGCCCCCGGCCGACCGCAGGTTTGTCATGAGCGATTTCGGCCACCCCTCAAAGCCTGAAGCCGGCGAAGGCTCCGCCCTGGTGCTGTTTTCCGGCGGCCAGGACTCGGCCGTGTGCCTGGCCTGGGCCCTGTCGCGCTACGGCCGGGTCGAGACGGTCGGCTTCGACTACGGCCAGCGGCACGCGGTCGAGATGGCCGCCCGCCACAAGGTGCGCGAGGGGCTGGCGGCGGTGCTGCCCGACCTGGCCGCGCGCCTGGGCCCAGATCACGTTCTGGACCTGACCGGCTTCGGGGCCATCGGCGACAGCGCCCTGACCACCGAGCGGGCCATCGAGATCGACGCCCGGGGCCTGCCCTCGACCTTCGTGCCGGGCCGCAATCTGGTGTTCCTCGCCTACGCCGCCGCCCTGGCCGACCGCCGGGGTCTGCAGGCGCTGGTCGGCGGCATGTGCGAGACCGACTTCTCCGGCTATCCGGATTGCCGCCGCGACACCCTGGACGCCATGGCCCGCGCGCTGTCGCTGGGGCTGGACAAGCCGGTGGTCATCGAGACTCCGCTGATGCAACTGACCAAGGCCGAGACCTGGGCGTTGGCCGATCAACTGGGCGGGCCGGCGCTGGTCGATCTGATCGTCGAGGACAGCCACACCTGCTATCTGGGCGACCGCTCGGCGCGCCACGCCTGGGGCTATGGCTGCGGCGCCTGTCCGGCGTGCGAGCTGCGCGCCGAGGGCTACCGCCAGTGGTCGGCGGCGGCGTGACCTATTCGGCCAAGGAAATCTTCCTGACGGTGCAGGGCGAGGGCGGCCAGAGCGGCCGGCCCGCGGTGTTCCTGCGCTTCGCCGGCTGCAACCTGTGGAGCGGGCGCGAGCAGGACCGCGCGGCGGCGGTCTGCAGCTTCTGCGACACCGACTTCGTCGGGACCGACGGGGACGGCGGCGGCAAGTTCGTTTCGGCCGACGCCCTGGCCGACGCCGTGGCCGCCCGCTGGGCCGGGCCGCCGGATCAGCCCAAGCTGGTGGTCTGCACCGGCGGCGAGCCGCTGTTGCAGCTGGACGAGGCGCTGATCGCGGCCCTGCACGCGCGCGGCTTCGAGATCGCGGTGGAGACCAACGG